>NZ_JBBDGM010000008.1:0-136730 GCF_037204185.1 Microbacterium bandirmense
AACCCTTGACTTCCGCGAGCAGTGGAGGCACCCTGTGTGTAGACCAACTCAGCGCCCGGGAGACTCGCAGGCATCGCCGCAGCACCGGGCGCTGAGTCTGTGTCGCGCTGTCATCGATGCAGGGCGGATGCCTGGACACCGGCGTCAGTAGGCCAGAAGCTGCGCCCTGGTGTGTCGGGTGCGCATCAGCAGCGCATGCTCATCCGCGGTGGCGTGAGGGTCCCTTCCGGTGAGCGCCCGCTGGCGCACGGCGGCGAGCGCGGTCGCGTCCTTGATGAACGAGCGCATCAGCGCGCGGCGATCGCCGCGCAGGTCGCCCGCCCACTGCATTCCGGCCTTGCGTCCGGCGGGCGTGGCGAGCATGACGACCTCCTGCGGGGTGAACCAGCCGGCAGCGGCGTAGTCACTGAGCCGCTGCCGCGTCAGTCTGGCCTCCTCCCGTCGCAGCGCGGCGATGCCGAGGATGAACCCGACGAAGAGCGGGATCTGCGTCGTCAGGTACAGCGCGAAGAAGTCTCCCAGCAGCGATGAGGCGTTCCAGTACGCGTGCAGCGCGATCGCACCGACGAGGCCGATCGCCCCTGAGCCCATCGCCTGTGCGGGCGTGGCGCCGCGTCGTGCGGCCAGCCCCACGGCGAAGCCGGTCAGCGCGGTGAACATCGCGTGCGCGAACGGCGACACGAGCCCCCGCAGGATGAACGTCAGGGTCAGTTCACCCGCCCCACCGCTGATCAGGCTGATCCCGAAGTACTGGATGTTCTCGGTGAACGCGAAGCCCGCGCCGATCAGGGCACCGTACACGACCCCGTCGACGGGACCGTCGAAGGCGCGGCGCCCGATGACGAAGACCAGGAAGACACCGAGGCCCTTCGCGATCTCCTCCACGACCGGTGCCTGGACCACACCGCTGAACAGCTCGCTGCGCTGCCCGACGGCGATCAACAGCAGCAGATCGACCAGCAGCGAGATGCCCACCGAGGCCACGGCACCCCATCCCAGTGCGAAGACCACCAGGCTCTTCGGCTCGGGCTCCCAGCGGTCGATCAGCCGCACCCCGGTCAGCACGATGCCCAGCGGCACCAGCGCGAGAACCAGTCCCACTGCGGCCGCGCCGGCGCCGATGAACACGGCGAAGTACGCGATCAGGGCCAGCAGCGCGAACGCCAGCACGCCGAACACCCACAGTGACACCGTGCGCCCCTTGCGTGCCGGAAGCGGGAGCGCGGGCATGGCCGGTGCCGGCGACGGAGCGGGCGGGGTGGACGGGGCGTGGGCGGTGGGGCGGTCGAATGCCGACACGAACCCCGTGCGGGGTTCTCCTCCAAAGCTCATGGGGAAAGCCTAGAGGGAGCCGCGACCGCGTCCGACGGTGCGGCCGGTAGCGTAGAGGCATGCGATTCGCCCACTTGAGCACTCGCGCGTCCGAGACCCTGCACCTCGCCGTCATCGACGGTGAGGAGGCGATCCTCGTCAGCGACCTCGTCTCCCCTGCCCCGGCCACGCTTCAGCAGCTCATCGAGGGTGGTGACGAGCTGCTCGGCCGCGTACGCGCCGCCGTCACCCAGAACGGCGCACCGCGGCATCCGATCGGTGAGTTCGCGTTCGGCTCAGCCGTCATCGCACCACCGGCGGTGCTCGCGGTCGGTCTGAACTACGCCGCGCACTCCAGCGAGCTGGGGCTGAAGACCGACACCGCACCGACCGTGTTCACACTGTGGCCGAACTCACTCACCGGGCATGAGGGCACCACGTCCTGGCCGCGCTCGCTCAGCGAATCGATCGACTACGAGGCCGAGCTGGGTGTGCTCATCGGCCGTCCCGCCAAAGACGTCACGGCCGACGATGCCCTGGACTGCGTGTGGGGCTACACCGTCGTCAACGACATCACCGCGCGCGACATCCAGTTCGCCGAGGCGCAGTGGTCGCGCTGCAAGTCTTTCGACGGGTTCACGCCCACGGGTCCGGTGGTCGTCACCGCCGATGAGATCCCCGATCCGCAGGACCTGCACATCTGGGCCGTGGTCGACGGGCACACCGTGCAGGACGCGAGCACCGGCCAGATGGTGCGCTCGGTCGCCACGCTGATCGCGCACCTGTCGACCTCGATCACCCTGCAGCCGGGCACCCTGATCTCCACCGGCAGCCCCGGCGGGGCGGGATACTCGCGCGATCCGCAGATCTTCCTGCGCGATCACTCCACCGTGACGGTGGGGGTCGACGGCATCGGCGAGTTGACGACGCACTGCCGCATCATCGACTGAGACCCGCCGAACAGCACGAAGGGGCGCTCCGCGGAGCGCCCCTTCGTGATCGTGGCGGTCAGTCGTCGTGCGGGGTCACTTCTCGGGAAGATCCTCGGCAGCGATCACCGGGATCGCCGCCGTGACGGCCTCGAGCCCCGACAGGCGCGCAGGCGAGATCTGCTTCATGACCTCTTCGCGGGTCATCAGACCGGCTTCGACCACCAGGTCGGCGACGTTGCGGTTGGTCAGCAGGGCGGTCTTCGCCAGCGCCGCCGATGCCGCGTAGCCGATGAACGGGGTCAGTGCGGTCACCACACCCACCGACGCACCGACCATGGCGCCGAGGCGGTCGCGGTTGGCCGTGATGCCGTCGACGCAGTTCACCCGCAGAGTCCACATCGCCTGACGCATCCAGGTGATCGACTGGAAGATCGAATGCGCGATCACCGGCTCGAAGGCGTTCAGCTGCAGCTGGCCACCCTCCACGGCCATGGTGACGGTCATGTCGGCGCCGGCCACCGCGAAGGCCACCTGGTTGACCACCTCGGGGATGACCGGGTTGACCTTTCCGGGCATGATGCTGGACCCGGCCTGCTTGGCAGGCAGGTTGATCTCGCCCAGACCCGCCTGCGGCCCCGACGAGAGCAGACGCAGGTCGTTGCAGATCTTCGACAGCTTGATGGCGTTGCGCTTCAGACTCGACGAGAACGACATGAACGAGCCGGTGTCACTGGTGGATTCGACCAGGTCGACGGCCGTCTGCAGCTCGAGCCCGGAGATGTCGCGCAGGTGGTGCAGCACGGCGGGCGCGTAACCGGGGTGCGTCGTGATGCCGGTGCCGATGGCCGTGGCGCCCATGTTGATCTCGAACAGCAGCGACGCGTTCTCGGTCAGCCGGCTGTGGTCCTCCCCGAGTGTCGTCGCAAAACCGTGGAACTCCTGCCCGAGGGTCATCGGAACGGCATCCTGCAGCTGCGTGCGCCCCACCTTGAGCACGTCATGGAACTCGCCGGCCTTGCCGAGGAACGCCCGACGCAGCAGGTCGAGCTCATCCAGTAGCGAACGCAGGTTCAGCGACAGGCCGATCTTGATCGCCGTCGGATACACGTCGTTCGTGGACTGGCTGCGGTTGGTGTGATCGATCGGCGAGAGGAACGCGTAGTCGCCCTTCTCACGGCCGGCCATCTCGAGCGCGATGTTGGTGATCACCTCGTTCGCGTTCATGTTGGTCGAGGTGCCGGCCCCGCCCTGGATGACACCGACGATGAACTGTTCGTGGAACTCCCCGTCGATCACACGCTGCGCTGCGGCGTCGATGAGATCGGCGCGCTCGGCATCGAGGGTGCCGATCTGCTTGTTCGCCCGCGCGCTGGCCTGCTTCACCATCGCCAATCCGCGGATCAGATCGGGGTAGACCGAGATGGGCCGCTTGGTGATCGGGAAGTTCTCCTCGGCGCGGGCGGTGTGCACCCCCCAGTACGCGTCGGCGGGGATCTCGAGGCTTCCCAGCGAGTCGGTCTCGGTGCGGGTCGGGGCAGGCGCAACAGCGGCCATGTCACATCCTTGTGGGTAGTGGCGAAAGGTGGTTACGGGGGATGAGTCCAGTCTACGCCGTACCGCGCGGGCGCTTCCGCGAGAAGACCTCGAGTCGCTCTTCGGCGGTGAGCTGCGCCATCTTCTCCGCCCACTCCGCCGAGAAGTACTCCCCCGTCGGCGCTTCGACGACGGGCACGACGGTGTGCGTGATGGTGTCGGAATGCACATGCGCGAGCTGGAACGACTGCGCGGCGTCCATGCCGTTGACCTCGAGAGCGGGCCGGGCGACGTTCATCGTGTAGCAGGTGGCTGAGGCGACGCTCACCGGGATGCCCGCGAACGTGCCGTGCGAGGAGTAATGCAGATGGCCTGCAAGGATGCCCCGCACGTCGGTGCCGCGGATGACGTCGGCGAGTTCGTCCTGGTGGCGCAGCTCGAGGATGTCGAACAGCGGCAGATGGCTGGGCAGCGGTGGGTGGTGCATCGCCAGCAGCGTCCCGTGCGGCGCGGGTTCGCGAAGCTGCTCGCGCAGCCATTCGAGCTGCTGGCTGTCGAGGTCGCCGTGGTGCCAGCCGGGCACCGTGGTGTCCAGGGCGATCAGACGCAGCCCATCGAGGTCCCACACCCCGGTGATGGGCTGCTCCGTGGCATCGAGGTCGAACAGGTGCTCCCGCATGGCCGGTCTCTCGTCATGATTGCCGGCCACCCAGACCACCGGGCAGCCGAGCTCGGTCGCGACCGGCTCGACCGCCGCCCGCAGCCGACGATACGCGTCCGGTTCGCCGAGGTCCGCGAGGTCGCCGGTCACGACGATCGCCGACGGCGATGCCTGTGCGCGGCGGATCGCCTGCAAGGTCACTGCGAGGGTGCTGTCGACGTCGTACACACCGCCCAGCCGCGCACCGCCCGCGAGCAGGTGCGGATCGCTCACGTGCACGATGACGTGGGATGCCGGAGCGTGCCTTCCGAAGACATAGGGCGCGGCCATGCGCCCAGCCTAGGACGCCATGGCGTCGGCCGCAGGCTGCGGGCCGCTCCGTTCAGTGGCCGATGACGATGATCAGCACGCCGGCGACGACCGCGGCGCCGCACAGCACGAAGCATGCGTATGCGCCCATCAGTGCCAACCGGCGCTGCGCGGGCGTCAGCTCGCTGCGCTTGGCCGCCTTCGCCGCCGCCTTCTCGGCACGACGGATCTCCTTGTCGGTGACGATCGTGATCGCATCGGTGAACTCCGCCGGTCCGACCACGGGCGCACGACCGCCGCGCACCAGCAGGCGGAGGCCCACCGCGTAGAAGGTGACCACGAGCCCTGCGCCGATCAGGGCCGCGACGAACACGCCGACGAACGCCAGCCAGTCGATCTCGATGCTCATCGCTGCACCTCCTCATCCATCGACAGGTCCCACGAGGCGAGTTCGGCGCGCGCACGACGGCTGGCGCTGAGCACCTCCCACTCCTGCGCGGCCTGCTGGGCCTCGGCGAGCTTGTGCGCGGCCTTCTGAGCCGCTTTGCGCGCGGCCTTGACCTCGGCGGGCGTGCCACCGGACTTCTTGAGCTTCTTCGCACGGCGCGCGGCCTTCTCGGCCTCGTCCGCCTTGCGCTCCGCGCGATCGAGGGCGCGTACGAGCTCCATGCGGCTCGTGCGACGCGTCGGACCGGGCACCTCGGGCACGTCCACCGCATGCCCCGAATCGGCGACATCGCTCATCGCGTTCGACGCGTTGACCGCATCGCGGCGCGAGTACAGGTACAGACCGACGATGATGACAACGGCGAGGATCGCGTCGATCAGCACGCCGAAGTTGCCCCACCACACCACGAGGAGTGCGGCGAGACCGCCGACGGCGCCGGCTGCCGGAAGCGTCAGCAGCCACCCGATGCCGATGCGACCCACGGTCTTCCAGCGCACGATGGCCCCGCGGCGCCCGAGGCCCGAGCCGATCACCGACCCCGAGGCCACCTGGGTGGTCGACAGTGCGAAGCCGAGGGCGCTCGAGGCGAGGATCGTCGCTGCGGTGGAGCTCTCGGCCGCGAATCCCTGCGCGGGCTTGACCTCGGTCAAGCCCTTGCCCAGGGTGCGGATGATGCGCCAGCCGCCCAGGTACGTGCCGAGGGCGATCGTGAAGGCACAGGCGACGATGACCCAGAACTCGGGGTTGTGGTAGTCGTCGGCATTGGGATCGCCGGTCTGCCACCCCACGGTGATCAGGGCGAGCGTGATCACGCCCATCGTCTTCTGGGCGTCGTTGGTGCCGTGTGCGAGCGCGACCATCGATGACGTGAAGATCTGCCCCCAGCGGAATCCGTCCCGCCCGTCGGGCTTGCCGTCGTAGCGACGGGTGATCGAGTACGCCAGCTTCGTGGCTGCGAAGGCGATGATGCCCGCGGTGAGGGGGGCGATCAGCGCCGGCAGGATCACCTTCGACATCACCACGCCGAAGTTGATGCCGCTCAGTCCCACTCCCACGAGCGTGGATCCGATCAGGCCGCCGAACAGCGCGTGCGAGGAGCTCGAGGGAAGGCCGAGCAGCCAGGTGAGCATGTTCCAGGTGATCGCGCCGATGAGCCCCGCGAAGATCAGCTGGGGCATTATCGCCAGGTCGATCTGATCCTCGCGGACGATCCCGCCCGAGACGGTCTTGGCGACCTCGGTGGAGAGGAAGGCGCCGACGAGATTCAGCAGCGCGGCCAGCAACACGGCCGTCTTGGGCTTGAGTGCTCCGGTGGCGATGGGGGTCGCCATCGCGTTCGCGGTGTCGTGGAATCCGTTGGTGAAGTCGAAGAACAGTGCCAGTGCGATGACCAGCACGACGATGAGGGCTGCGGTTTCCACCGATCTCTTTCGTTGGGACTGCCAGGGAAGGGCCGAGGGGCTCGGCGTGACGAACGAAGAGTTCACCGTGGGTTCAGCATCCGTTTACGGACCCGTGAGAATCCTCCCACCCGGACCGGCCGTGGTCAACTCGCCGCGAAGCGGCTCGGGGTAGCGTGGAGCGGTGAGCGAATCCAGCATCCGACCGCCTGTCGCGGCCCGCCGTCCCACCACCCGCACCCACCACGGCGACGTGTTCGAGGACGACTACGAATGGCTGCGCGAGAAGGCCGCCGGCGAGGTCACCACCCATCTCGAGGCGGAGAACGCTTACACCGATGCCAGGACCGCGCACCTCGCCCCGCTGCGCGAGACCCTGTTCGACGAGGTGCGCTCCCGCGTGCAGGAGACCGACCTGTCGGTGCCCACACGACGCGGCGACTGGTGGTTCTACGGACGCACCGAAGAGGGTGCGCAGTACGGAATCCAGTGCCGCACCGCGGCGTCCGGCGACGATTGGACTCCCCCGCTTCTCGAGCCCGGAGTGCCCGTGCCCGGTGAGGAGGTGCTGCTCGACGGAAACGTCGAGGCCGAAGGGCACGAGTTCTTCTCGCTCGGCGCCTTCGACGTGTCCGACGACGGCACCCGCCTGCTCTGGTCGGTCGACGTCGAGGGGTCGGAGCTGTACACCGTGCGAGTGCGAGACCTGGTCAGCGGTGAGCTGTTCGACGATGTGATCGCCGACACCGGTCAGGCCTTCTTCACGCCCGACGGCACGGGCATCCTCTACACCACGCGCGACGATGCCTGGCGGCCAGACACCCTCTGGCTGCACCGCATCGGCACAGCACGCGACGCCGACGTGCAGCTGTTCCACGAACCCGACGAGCGCTTCTGGCTCGGCGCGGGGATCACTCGCAGCCGCAGGTACCTGCTGATCGATCTGGGCTCGAAGGTCACCAGCGAGGAGCTGCTGCTCGACATCGCCGACCTCACCGCCGAGCCGCGCGTGATCTGGCCACGCCGCGACGGCGTGGAGTACTCCGCCGACCATGCCGTCGTCGACGGCGAGGACCGCCTGCTGATCCTGCACAACGAGGCCGCCCTCGACTTCGAGCTCGTCTCGGTGTCGGCATCCGACCCGCAGGGCGAGCGTCAGGTGCTCGTGTCGCACTCCCCCGGCCGCCGACTGCTCGACGTCGACTGCTTCCGCGACTTCGCGACCGTCGAATACCGCAGCGAGGGCCTCGCACGCACCGCCCTGATGGACCTGCGCACCGGCGCCCTCGACGAGATCACGTTCGACGAGCCGCTGTTCGAGGCGTACTTCGGCGGCAACCCCGAGTGGCACGCACCCTTCCTGCGGATGGGCTACACATCGTTCGTCACGCCGTCGACCGTGCTCGAGCTCGACGTCGCGACCGGCGAGAAGCACGTCCGCAAGCAGCAGCCTGTGCTGGGCGGCTACGACTCCGCAGAGTACGGGCAGCAGCGGGTGTGGGCGACCGCGACCGACGGCGTGCAGATTCCCGTCTCGCTGGTGTGGAAGCGCTCGTTCGGCGAGCCGGGCGACGGGCTGCGCCCCGTGCACCTGTATGGCTACGGGTCGTACGAGCACTCCATCGACCCCGGCTTCTCGACCATGCGCCTGTCGATGCTCGACCGCGGCGTCGTCTTCGCCGTCGCACACGTGCGGGGCGGCGGCGAGATGGGCAGGCACTGGTACGAGGACGGCAAGGAGCTGCACAAGCGCAACACCTTCACCGACTTCATCACCTGCGCACAGCACCTGATCGACAACGGCATCACGACACCTGCGCGCATGATCGCCGAAGGGGGCAGCGCAGGCGGGCTGCTGATGGGCGCCGTCGCGAACATGGCACCCGAGCTGTTCGCCGGGATCCTCGCCGGCGTGCCGTTCGTCGACGCGCTGACCTCGATGCTCGATCCCTCGCTGCCGCTGACGGTGGTCGAATGGGATGAGTGGGGCGACCCGCTGCACGACGCCGAGGTGTATCGCTACATGAAGTCGTACACCCCGTACGAGAACGTGCGCGACGGCGTCGCCTACCCGCGCATCTTGGCGATGACCTCGCTGAACGACACCCGCGTACTGTATGTCGAGCCGGCGAAGTGGGTCGCGCGCCTGCGCGAGGCCGGGGCCGCCGATGTGCTGCTGAAGTGCGAGATGTCGGCAGGTCACGGTGGTGTGAGCGGCCGCTACAACGCCTGGAAGGAGCGCGCCTTCGAGCTCGCCTGGATGCTGGACGTCTTCGACCTGGCCGACTGAGCCGAGGGCCGAACTGCAAGCCGAGATCAGGTGATTCGATCGGGATCAGGCCGTTTTCCGCGGAATCGACCTGACGCGGGGATGATCGCCTGATACCGGCCGGCGCGACTGTTCCTGCACAGACGATCGCATCCGGGGAATTGTCCACATCGGCGAGTTCTCGACCCCATGGGCCGCCGTCGCACGGGCATCCTCGGGCCTATGGAAACGCGCCTCGAGAAGTGGCTGGCTGCGCACAACGGCATCGCGCACAGCGCGCAGCTGCGCGCAGTCGGCTTCACGAAACATCAGATCGGTCGCGCTGTGGACGCCGGGTCACTCACCCGCGTGCGCCGTTCGTGGTTGCTGTCGGCGGAGTGCTCGCCGCAGCGATGGCTGGCTGCCGAAGTCGGCGGGCGGGTGACCTGCATCACGGCGGCACGCGAGTTGGGTCTGTGGACGCAGACCTCGGATGCCACCGTGCACGTCGCGGTCGCATCGAACGCCTCCAGGATTTCGGCCGACGGGGTCGACCTGCACTGGGCACAGGGGCCTGCCTCGACGGCGCCCCACGCGACCGATGAACCGCTGCTCAACGTCCTGTTCCAGACGGCGCGTTGCGCGGAGCGTCAGAACGCCGTCGCCATCTGGGAGTCGGCGGTGCGACTGCAGTTCGTGACGCTGGATGAGCTGAGTCGCGTCCGCTGGCGCAGCACCGCGGCGACGGATGTGCTGGCGGAGGTCGGGGCACTGTCGGACGCCGGCACCGAGACCCGCTTCGCGCTGATCATGCGCTCATGCGGCGTGGAGTTCCGACAGCAGGCGTGGCTCGACGGGCATCCGGTCGATGCGCTGATCGGCGAGCGCCTCGTCGTGCAGATCGACGGCTATGAGTTCCATCGACGGGCGAAGGACCGTCGACGCGATATCCGTGCGGATGCGCGCCTCGTGCTGCAGGGGTACACAGTGCTGCGCTTCGACTACCAGCAGGTCATGCACGACCCGGAGTACGTGCGTGAGACGGTGCTGCGGGCCATCGCCCAGGGGCTGCATCGCGCTCCGGCACGCTGACGGGGCCCGTGAGTGTGGTGCTCGAGTCCGCCGCCGCCTGCCGAAATCAGGTGATCCGCTCGAGATCAGGCCGTTTTCCCCGGAATCGACCTGACGCGGGGCTGATCACCTGATCCCGGGCACGCCAGACCGGCCGGTTCAGGCGCGCAGTCGGGCAGCCCCTCCCCTCAGCCGAACAGCGCAGCGGCCTCGTCGTAGCGGTAGCGCGGGACGGTGTTCAGTTCTCCGAGCGCCTCGGCGAACGGCACGCGCACGATGTCGGTGCCGCGCATGGCGACCATCTGCCCCCAGTCGCCTTCGACCACCGCATCGGCGGCATGCAGCCCGAGTCGGGTGGCGAGCACCCGGTCGAATGCTGACGGCGACCCGCCGCGCTGGATGTGGCCGAGGATGGTCGCGCGCGTCTCGATGCCGGTGATGCGCTCGATCTCGGGAGCGAGTTGATCGCCGATGCCGCCGAGCCGCGGACGGTTGAAGGCGTCCAGGCCCTTGTCGCTGTACGCCTCGGTCATGCCCTCGAGGGTGAAGCCCTCGGAGACCACGACCAGGGGTGCGCGGCCACGGTCGTGCGCTCGGGTCACGCGCTCGGCGACCTGCTCGAGCGACTGCGGCACCTCCGGGATGAGGATCGCGTGCGCGCCGGCGGCCATGCCCGCATGGAGGGCGATCCAGCCGACATGCCGCCCCATGACCTCGGCCACCATGCAGCGCTGGTGGGAGTCGCCCGTGGTGCGCAGGCGGTCCATCGCGTCGGTGGCGATGTTGACCGCGGTGTCGAAGCCGAAGGAGTAGTCGGTGGCGCGCAGGTCGTTGTCGATCGTCTTCGGCACGCCGAGCACCTTGATGCCGTCCTTGGCGAGTCGGTCGGCGGCCGCGAGCGTGCCCTCCCCGCCGATCGCGATGATGCCGTCGATCTTGTGTCCGTAGAGCGTCTTCGCGATGTTCTCGGCGCCGCCGCGCTCGCCCTCGTACGGGTTGGTGCGGCTGGTGCCGAGGATCGTGCCGCCGACCTTCGACAGCCCCTTCACCTCGTGCCTGGTGAGCGGGAAGAAGTCGCCTTCGACGACGCCGCGCCAGCCGTCGCGGATGCCCACGAACTCGAGGTCGTAGCTGGTGGTGCCCTTGAGCACGATGCCGCGGATGACGGCGTTGAGTCCGGGGCAGTCGCCGCCGCTGGTGAGGATGCCGATCTTCATGCTGCTGCCTTCGTGCTTCGGGAGGGGAAAGGACATCAGGCGACGCTGCCTGCTCTCGACACTAGTGGGGAAGACGGGCGGATGCTATTCCAGACCGCGCGAAAACCGATGATCTTGCCGGCACGGACCGGTCGATTCCCTGATCTTGAACAATCAGCCCACCAGAAGGATGAAGAGGGCGCCAAGAACTCGTGTTCTTAACGCCCTCTCTCGGAGTGTGACGGTCAGCTCTCGCCGAGCGCCTCGCGCAGCAGGTGCATCAGCGCCGCCATCTGCACCGACTCGCTCGGCTCCTCCACAACCGCCTCGCCGTCGAGGGCGCGGGCGGCGAGGCCCTGCTTCTGGTCGATCAGCTCGGCGATCTTCGTGTCGAGCGTGTGCGCCGCGATGATGCGCCACGCGGTCACCGGCTCGTCCTGACCGATGCGGTGCACGCGGTCGATCGCCTGGGTCTGCTCGGCCGCCGTCCAGCTCAGCTCGGCGAGCACGACGTTCGAGGCGGCCTGCAGGTTCACACCCACACCCGCCGCCGTCAGCGAGCACACCGCGATGCCGACCTCGGGGTCGGTGTTGAACGCGTCGATGGCCTGCTGCCGCGCGGGAGTGGACTGCTCGCCGCGGATCGATACCGACCTGATGCCCGCGGCGGCGAAGTGCTCCTCCGCGCGATCCATGACGTCGACGTGCTTGGCGAAGAAGACCACCTTCTGCACCGACCGCTGCAGCTGCACCGCGTAGTCGGCGGCGAGCTGCGCCTTGGCCTGGCCGATCTTGCGCACCATGGTGAAGACGTTGTCTCCGCCGGCGCCGGCGGCCTTCGACTCCTCGAGCTCGTTGTGCGCGACCAGACGCACGATGTCGGCGTCGATCTCGCCGTGCCGCAGTCCGCGATCACCGCGCGCCTCGATGATGCGGCGGTACTTGGCGGCCATCCGCTCGCCGAGTTCGCGCTCGGCCTCACGGATGCCGCGCCCGAATTCGTCGTCGAGCTGCACGGGCAGGTCGGCGACCATCTTGTCCGGCAGGTCTGCGGCGACGTCCTTCTTCTTGCGACGCACGATCCCCATCGAGATCACGGCCTCGCGCGCCTCGGCGTAGAACGACTTGTCGGCGGGAGTCAGACCGGTGGCATCCAGCTTCTCCATCAGCTCCGCACCCGGCTTCTCACCGTTGGTCCAGCCGAGGAACCGCCAGATCGCGTCGAAGTCCTCGACGTCGTTGATCAGCGGCGTTCCCGTCAGGGCGAGCATGAGCGGGTCGCGCTCGCGCTCCCGGATGCGCGACGCCAGCGCCAGCACGTTCTGCGAACGCTGCGAGGACAGGTTCTTGATGAAGTGCGCCTCATCGACGACCATGCCCTTCAGGCCGATCGAACCCAGCCAGGACAGGTGGCGGTCGAGGATCTCGTAGTTGACGATGAAGACGTCGGCGAAGGCGTCGATGTCGGTGCCGTCTCCGGCGATGACCGTCGCACGGCGCTGCGGGGTCCACCGCTCGACCTCACGCGCCCAGTTCATCTTCACGACGTTCGGCACGACGACCAGCAGCGGATAGGCGTCGGCGACCGACGCGGCGAGCACGGACTGTGCGGTCTTGCCCAGGCCCGGCTCGTCGGCCAGCAGGAAGCTGCGGTGCCCCTCGCGCACCGCTTCCACGAAGCGCGACTGGTGCACCATGACCTCGCGGCCCTTGGGCGAGATATGGTCGAACTCCGGGGTCGGGGGCAGCGGCATCGTGGCCGCTCCCCCGCCCGCGCCCGATTCGAACGCCTTGTACAGCGGGCCCATCAGCTCCCAGCCGTCAAGACGCCGACGCGGCACGGCGGCGGGCCGCGGGGTGAGGTCGGGCGCGAGGAACGGATTCGCGAGCTGACGCGATTCGACCGAGGGCGGGGTCACCTGCTTCTCGGCGATCGCCGCAGGCACGATCGGCGCGCGGGTCGGTGCGACATCGGTGATGACGAGCTCCTCCGGGGCGAGCTCGGCGCCCGACTCGAGCAGCCAGTCGCGGCGCATCCGCTTCGCCACCGGCGAGGTGGCCTGGTCGGCCTCCAGCAGCTGGATCAGAGACGTGTCGCGCGCGGCGGTCTTCGCCAGGATGGTGGCGACGCCGTCGAGACGCTTGAGCAGCTCAGCGCGCGCGGCGTCGGCGAGTTCGCCGTCAGCCTTGACCCTGGCTCGCTCCTCGCGCACGAGGAAGGCGATCACCTGGAATTTGACGCGATTGGTCGGGCCCAGCTTGGATCGCTGCGCCTTCGCCTCGACCTCGCGCACCTTGCGCGCGAGGATCGGGATCAGCGGCGCCTCTTCGTCACGACGAGACGTCTTCTTGCGCCGCGGTGCGGCGGTTGCCGTGGTCGGCATGCTCCTCCTGAGCGTGAGTGCCGAAGCGCCGAAGTGGCCTTCGGTTCCGTTACGGTGATCCGCGTGTGGCGCCAGCCAGGACCGTGCGGATACACGTGCTCGATCTGCGCGGGTCGCGTACATCGATGAGCACCGGTGCCCAGTTTACGCCATCGACGGCGGATGCCGACGGATGCGACGTCATGACGCGCCGTGAGCGCCGTTCAGAGGCCCAGTCGCGCGCGTGCCTCGGTCACATCGGCCGCGATCTGCGCGGTGAGCGTCTCCATGCCCTCGAAGGCGACCATGCCGCGCAGGTGCTCGGTGAACTCGACCGTGACGTGGTGGTCGTACAGGTCGAGCGCGGTCTCGTCGAGCACGTGCGCCTCGACCTGCCGGCGCTGCACGTCGTCGAACGTCGGGTTGGTGCCGACCGAGATGGCCGCCGGATGCCGTATGCCCGTGTCGTGATCGATGAGCCACCCGGCGTAGACGCCGTCGGCGGGCACCAGCGAGTCGACGGTCTCCGACAGGTTCGCGGTCGGGAAGCCGAGTTCACGTCCGCGCTTGAGGCCGTGCACGACCTCGCCCGCGACCGAGACCGGGCGACCGAGCACACGGGCCGCGTGCGCGACGTCTCCCTCGGCGAGCAGCTCGCGGATCCAGGTGGACGACACGCGCCTGCCCTCGCCCTGCGGGAACACGTCGTCGAGCACGTCGACGGTGAAGCCGTACTGCGGAGCCAGTCTGCGCAGCAGTTCGGGTGTGCCGGCGCCGCCCTGCCCGAACCGGAAGTCGCGCCCCACCAGCACGGTGGTCACGTGCAGCGCTTCAACGAGGATCCTGCGGACGAAGTCCTCGGCGGGCACGGCGGCCAGTGCCTCATCGAAGGTGAGCACGAGGGTGGCATCGAGACCGTGTTCGGCGAGCAGCGCGAGCTTGCGCTCGAGCGCCACGACGTTGTCGGGGCAGAGCTCAGGGCGCAGCACTTCGAGCGGGTTGCGATCGAAGGTCACCGCGACCGCGCGCGCGTCGACCGCCGCGGCGTCTTCGCGCATCCTGCGGATGATGGCCTGATGCCCCACGTGCACGCCGTCGAACTTGCCGATCGCGACGACGGTGCGACCGAAGTCGGCCGGCACCTCGGAGGGATCGCGGAAGACGATCACGACGACTCCCCCTGCGGGCGGGTGCGGCGCAGCCACCAGAGACCGAGCACCGGAAGCACGAGCGGGATGAAGACGTACCCCATGCCGAAGTACGACCACACGCTGTCGTGTCCGAACAGCGAGGGCGCGAGCAGGCTGAGTGCGCCCACGACGATCACTCCGGTCAGCTCGAACACGATCGCCACCCAGGCGACGCGGTACCAGCCGGGTCTGTCGGCGAGGATGAGGGCGAGTGTGGCGAGGATGTAGACGACGGCGGCCATCGCCGAGAGTGAATACGCCAGCGGGGCCTCGTCGAATCTGCGGACGATCTGCACGAAGCTGCGTCCGGTGGCGCCGACGGCCATCACGGCGTAGACGATGACGAGAACGCGACCGATGCCCGTCATCCGGGTGCGCGAAACGGTGTGGGACATTGCGCCGTCCATTCTATCCGCGTCGGGTGACGTCGATCGCAGGCTCACGCGACCTGCACCGTCCAGATCACCTGCATCCGCCACAGCATGATCGCCAGCGAGATGGCGACGACGCCGAGCACCACCGTGCTCCAGCGGCCGCGCTCGAGCAGCGCCCAGGCGATCCCGCCGATCGGCAGCAGCACGGCGGCGATCAGATACACCCAGAACTCGAGCAGGTCGCCGGTGGGCGGATTGCCGGTCAGCGGCGCGACGATCCCGATGACGACCTGGGCGAGCAGCAGCAGCTCGACGAGCAGCAGACTGCCGACGGTGTAATCGCTCGGGCGCCGGCCGATGAGACCTGCGATCAGACAGAACAGCCCCGCCGCGCACGCGACGGCGATCTGGACGATGGTGAACCACAGGATCATTCCTGCACCTCCGGCATGTTCATCGCGCTCTTGATGTCGGCGCCGCGCGCCTCGACGATGCCGACGAGCGCGCCGTCGGGGTCGATCGCGGCGACTTCGGATGCTGTCAGCCGACCCGCCTGCCCGTGCAGGCGCTTGCCGTGCCGCAGATCGCGCGCCTCGTCCTGCGAGACCTCGAGCACCGGCATGACGCGGGCCGCAGCCTGAGCCGGAGTCAGCGTGGTCGCGCCGTCGAGGTCGTCGATGCCGACGGCATCCGACAGCGAGAAGCCGCCGACCCGCGTGCGACGCAGCGCCGTGAGATGTCCGCCGACGCCGAGGCCCGCCCCCAGATCGCGCGCGAGCGCACGGATGTACGTGCCCGAGGAGCAGTCCACGATCACATCGAGATCGATGCCGTCGCCCGCTTCGCGCTGCGCGAGCACCTCGAACCGGGAGACCGTCACCTGACGCGCGGCGAGGGCGACCTCCTCGCCGGCGCGCACACGTTCGTAAGCGCGACGACCGTCGACCTTGATGGCCGACACGGAACTGGGCACCTGGGCGATCGCGCCGGTGAGCGCCTCGACCCCTGCGGCGATCCGCTCCGAAGTGACGGCTGCCAGGGCATCCGCCTCCGCCCGGCTGAGCTCCTCACCATCGGCATCGTCGGTCGTCGTGCTCGCACCGAGGCGGATGGTCGCGGTGTACGTCTTGTCGGCGCCGACGATGTAGGTCAGCAGCCGCGTGGCGCCCTCGATGCCGAGCACGAGCAGACCCGTGGCCATCGGGTCGAGCGTGCCGGCGTGACCGACCTTGCGGGTGCCGAACGCGCGCCGTGTGCGGGCGACCACGTCATGACTGGTCAGGCCACCGGGCTTGTCGATGAGCAGGATGCCGGGCGGTAGCATCCCTCCAGCTTAGAGCGCGTCAGGCGCACACCTCGTACGGCGGCTCGTCGAGTGAGGTCACGGTGATCGCGTCGACCGTCTCGGAGCCAGGCTGGAAGGTGAAGAAGATCGTGCCCTGCACTCGCAGCAGACTCGCGCCGCCGATCGTCGCCGTCTGCTCGACCGCATCCGGGTACGCCTGCTCCACGTCGTCGCGGGTCGATCCCACGCCGACGCCTTCGGCTGTTCGCGGGGCATCCGAAGGCTCCACGGTGTCGGTCAGGGCTGCGACATCGATCGTCGTCACGCCGTCTCGAGACTCACTGTCCTCGGCGAGGTACGCCGTCAGCGATCCCTCCTGGTCGTTCCAGAACGCCGTCCACGAGCACGCGTCCTCGACGGTCCAGGCCGGCACCTCGGCACGTGCCTCGTCGAATCCGGTCCCCAGCTCGATCGGTCCCATGCCGGTCTCGCTGACGACCCACGTCGATACATCGCCGGCATCCACCGTCGGCGTCGGCGTCTCGTTCGCCGTCGGCGTCTCGACGGGAGTCGACGGCGCGCTCGAGGTCGTCGGATCCGCCGGCGTCGTCGCCGTCGCGCATCCGGCGATCATCACGCTCATCAGCATCGCGCCCAGCACCACCGTCGGGCGACGGGCCGTCGCCCGCCTCACTGCAGTCTCGCTCATGTCGCACCTCCGAGATCGGCCGCATAGGCTAACACGATGCCCCTGTCCGCTGAACCCTCCTGGCGTTCCGTCCTGTTGGAGTGGTACGAAAGCGACGCCCGCGACCTTCCGTGGCGCCGCAGGGAGTTCGCCGATCGGTACGGCGCCTGGGGAACGCTGGTCAGCGAGTTCATGCTGCAGCAGACCCCAGTGGCTCGCGTGATCCCGCACCTGCAGGCGTGGTTGGAGCGGTGGCCCTCCCCCGCGGCGATGGCGACGGCCACGCCGGCGCAGGTCGTGCACCAGTGGGCCAACCTCGGGTATCCGCGCCGCGCGCTGTGGCTGCATCGCGCTGCAGTGCAGGTCGTCGAGAAGCACGGCGGTGTCGTTCCGCGCGAGGTCTCCGATCTGCTCGCCCTGTCGGGCATCGGCGATTACACCGCGCGCGCCGTGGCGGTCTTCCATTACGGCGACACGCATCCGGTCGTCGACACCAACACGCGCCGGGTGATCGCCCGGTTCATCGACGGCCGCTCGCAGCCGGCGTCGCCATCACCGCGCGACCTGGTGCGGATGGGCGAACTCCTTCCCGGTGCGCGCGGAGAGGCGGCCGTGTTCAACGCGGCGATGATGGAGCTCGGCGCGGTCGTGTGCACAGCTCGCGCCCCTCGGTGCGAGGAGTGTCCGGTGGCGGCACAGTGCGCCTGGCTCTCCGCCGGGCGCCCGGACACGGGCGACCGACGACGACGCCAGCCCCGTTACGAGGGCTCGGACCGGCAGGCTCGCGGTGCGGTGCTTCGGATGCTGCGCGATGCGCCCGACCACGTGCTCGGCGCCGATCTCGTCGTGCCGGACTGGCCAGACGCCGTGCAGCGGGATCGCGCGATCGACTCGCTGATCGCCGACGGTCTCGTCGAGGCGTCAGACGGTGTGCTCGCCCTGCCCCGCTGACCGCTGAGAGCCACCGAGTTCAGGCTTCGGGTTCTTCGTCCCGACGGTACGGGTCGGCCTCGCCCGCGTGCGTCGCTGAGGAGGCGAGCTTCGCCACCTCGGCGTCACGCTCATGCGCTTGACGCAGAAGGTCGGCGATGTGCCCGGCGTTCTCGGGGAGGGCGTCCGGGATGAACTCAAGGGTCGGCACGAGCCGCACATTCAGCTGGCGGCCGACCTCCTTGCGCAGCAGACCGGTCGCGGAGGTCAGCGCCGCGCCACTGGCGGTGCGCTCCTCATCGGTGCCGAGCACGGTGTAGAACACCGAGGCGTGCTGAAGGTCGCCGGAGACGCGGACGTCGGTGATCGTCACGAAGCCGAGCCGCGGGTCTCGCAACCCCTTCTCGAGACGCTCGGCGAGGATCACGCGGATGCGGTCCGCAAGGCGTGCCTGTCGTTCTCCAGCCATGTTCCAATTCCTATCCCATCTGAGCGGTGATCGGTTGCGAACCGCGGAGGCGGCTGCGTCCTCTTCGTGAGCATTGGGGTAGGGGCCCCACTCTGCGAGCGAAGAGGACGCAGCCGCCGTAGCAGCACACAGATCAGCCGCGCGGCTTCTCCACCATCTCAGTGGTCTCGATCTCGTCGCCCACCTGGATGTCGTTGTACTTGCCGAGGCCGATACCGGCTTCGAAGTCGGTGCGGACCTCGGTGACGTCGTCCTTGAAGCGACGCAGCGACTCGATGGCCAGGCCATCGGCGAGCACGACGCCGTCGCGGATGACGCGCGCCTTGGCGTTGCGCGTGATCGTTCCGGACCGGACGATGACACCGGCGATGTTGCCGAACTTCGAGGAGCGGAACACCTCGCGGATCTCGGCCACACCCGACTGGACCTCTTCGAACTCGGGCTTCAGCATGCCCTTCAGCGAGTTCTCGATCTCGTCGATCGCAGCGTAGATCACCGAGTAGAACCGCACGTCCACGCCCTCACGGGCCGAGGCCTCGCGGGCCTTGGCGTCGGGACGCACGTTGAAGCCCACGATGATCGCGTTGTCGATCGTCGCCAGGTTCACATCCGACTCGGTGATCGCACCGACACCGCGGTGGATGATCCGCAGCTGGACTGAGTCGTCGACCTCGATCTTGAGCAGCGATTCCTCGAGCGCCTCGACGGCACCCGAGACGTCACCCTTGATGATGAGGTTGAGCGTCTCGACCTTGCCCTCTTCGAGAGCGCGGGTGAAGTCCTCGAGCGAGATGCGCTTGCGTGCCTTGGCCAGCAGGGCGTTGCGCTCGACGGCCTCACGCTTCTCAGCGATCTGGCGCGCCATGCGGTCTTCCTCGGTGACGATGAAGACATCACCTGCGCGCGGCACGGAGTTCAGTCCCTGCACCTGCACGGGACGCGACGGTGCGGCGGCCGTGACGGCCTCACCGTTCTCGTCGAGCATCGCACGCACGCGGCCGTAGGCGGTGCCTGCGACAATCGCGTCGCCGATGCGCAGCGTTCCGGACTGGATGAGCACCGTGGCGACCGAACCGCGACCCTTGTCGAGCTTCGCCTCGATGGCGACGCCGCGAGCGTCCTTGTTCGGGTTCGCCGTCAGGTCGAGGCCGGCATCGGCCGTCAGCAGGACGGCGTCGATGAGGTCCTGGATGCCGGTGCCGGCACGAGCCGAGACATCCACGAACAGCACGTCTCCGCCGTACTCCTCGGCGACCAGACCGTACTCGGTGAGCTGCTGACGCACCTTGGCCGGGTTGGCCTCGGGCTTGTCGACCTTGTTCACCGCGACCACGATCGGCACATCCGCCGCCTGAGCGTGGTTCAGCGCCTCGACCGTCTGCGGCATGATGCCGTCGTCGGCCGCGACAACGAGGATCGCGATGTCGGTCACCTGCGCACCACGGGCACGCATGGCGGTGAACGCCTCGTGACCAGGGGTGTCGATGAAGGTGACCGCACGCTCGACGCCCTCGTGCTCGGTCCAGATCTGGTAGGCACCGATGTGCTGGGTGATGCCGCCGGCCTCACCCTCGATCACGTTGCTCTTGCGGATCGCGTCGAGCAGTCGCGTCTTACCGTGGTCGACGTGACCCATGACGGTGACGACAGGGGGACGGATCTCGAGGTCTTCGTCGCTCTCCGCCTCGAGCTCGGCGTCGAGGTCGAGGCCGAAGCCCTCGAGGAGCTCCTTGTCCTCGTCCTCGGGCGACACCATCTGGATCTTGTAGCCCAGTTCGGCGCCGAGCACCTCGAACGTCGCCTCGTCCAGCGACTCGGTGGCCGTGGCCATCTCGCCGAGGTTGAAGAGGATCGTGACGAGCGTTCCGGGCTGAACGGTGTAGCCGTTCAGCGCTTCGAGCTTGTCGGCGAAGTCGGCGATCGACGCGCCGCGGCGCAGTCGGATCGTCTCGCCGTTGCCCTTGGAGACGTTGACGCCGCCGACGACCGGCGCCGACCGCATCTCGAACTCCTGCCGCTTCGCCCGACGCGACTTGCGCTGCTTGCTCTTGCCGCCGCCCTTGCCGAACGCGCCGGCGGTGCCACCGCCGGGACCACGACCACGACCGCCGCCGCCACCGGGGCGACCGGCGAAACCGCCACCGGGACGCGCGCCGGGGCCGGCACCGGGACCACCCGGACGACCGGGACCGCCGGACCGCTGCTGGAACGGTGCACCGGGACGACCGCCGCCCTGACCACCGCGGGCACCACCACCGGGACGACCGGGGCGAGGTGCGCCGACGCGGGGCGAGCCCGGTCGCGGAGCCTGGGGCCGCGGGATGTTACCCGGGGTCGGGCGCTGCCCCATCCCCTGCTGGGAAGCGAACGGGTTGTTCCCCGGACGAGGTCCGGAGGGGCGCTGACCCATGCCCTGTGTCGCCCCGAACGGGTTGTTGCCCGGGCGCGGAGCGCCGGGCTTCGGGCCGCCGTCGTCCGGCTTGGGTGCGCTGCCACCTGGCTTGGGCGCGTTGCCGCCCGGCTTCGGTGCGCTGGCACCCGGCTTGGGTGCCCCGCCGGGCTTGGCTGCGTCCGGCGTGGCCGGAGCGGGCGCGGCCTCAGCCGCCTCGGGCGCGGGGGTCTTCTTGGCCGGAGCGGGCTTCGGTCCGGGGGTGGGCGCCTTGGGCGCGGCGGCACCGGGCTTCGGTGCGGCCTTCGCCGCCGGCTTTGCCTCGGCCTTGTCTGCGGCCTTCGCGGTCGGGTCGGCCTCGATGGCAGCGCGCAGCTTGCGCGCGACCGGGGGCTCCACCGTCGAAGACGGGCTCTTCACGAACTCGCCGAGCTCCTTGAGCTTCGCGAGTGCGAACTTGCTGTCGACGCCGAGTTCAGCGGCGATCTCATGCACACGTGGTTTGGCAGCCACAATTCTCCTGTCTGGGTCGGTCCACCCAGGCAGGGCAGACCACTAGTCGCGGACGGGTCTCATTTCGAGCCGTTCACTTTGTTTCCATAGCCGTTCAGCCTTTGTTTCGCGGACTGTGTCGTTCGATGGTCTGCGCACCCTCTGCCTCGGAGAATCCCAGGGATGTCGAGACACGGAGTGCACGTGCGAATGCCCGGCGCCGCAGCGCGGCCTCCAGACAATCCGATGTCGGGTGCAGCCATGCGCCTCTCCCTGGCAGAACCGCTCGCTCGTCGAAGACGAGTTCACCGTTCTGCACTGCCACCCTGATCAGGGCGGATCGAGAAGCACGATCGCGGCAACCGACACACGTTCGTACGGGTTCCATCCTACACCTCGCCGTTGATCGCCCGAATCAGGCTCACCGCGCTCGCGCTCAGGCGTCGCCCATCACGCTGTCGGGCTGGATGTCGATCTTGGCGCCGGTCAGCTTCGCTGCGAGGCGGGCGTTCTGACCCTCCTTGCCGATGGCCAGCGAGAGCTGGTAGTCGGGCACGAGCGCGCGCACGGCCTTCGTCGCGGCATCCAGGACGA
This sequence comes from Microbacterium bandirmense, assembly GCF_037204185.1. Taxonomy (NCBI): domain Bacteria; kingdom Bacillati; phylum Actinomycetota; class Actinomycetes; order Micrococcales; family Microbacteriaceae; genus Microbacterium; species Microbacterium bandirmense. Next base: position 21,884 of record NZ_JBBDGM010000008.1, read on the forward strand.
ACGCCGAGGTGACCTTGGCGGGCGAGAGCGCGTTGGCGACGAAGGTGGCGAGGTCGGGGTGGTGGTCGACGATGTCGATCTTCTCCCCTGCCAGCTCTTCGGTCACGGCGCGCACGCGTCGCCCCATCTCGCCGATACACGACCCCTTGGCGTTCACCGAGGGGTCGTTGGCCTTCACGGCGATCTTGGTGCGGTGGCCCGCTTCACGGGCCAGCGAGACGATCTCGACGAGGCCCCCGGCGATCTCGGGCACCTCCAGGGCGAACAGCTTGCGCACCAGTCCGGGGTGCGTGCGCGAGACCGTGATGGCCGGTCCCTTCATGCCCTTGGCGACGCTGGTGACGTAGACGCGCAGGCGCTTGCCGTGCGTGTACTCCTCGCCGGGCACCTGCTCCTCCGGCGGCAGGATGGCCTCCACCGTGCCGAGGTCGACGTGGATCATGCGCGGGTTCGGGCCCTGTTGGATGACACCGGCGACGATGTCGCCCTCCTTGCCCCGGAACTCGCCGAGCACGGCGTCGTCGGCGATGTCGCGCAGCCGCTGGCCGATGACCTGCTTGGCGGCGTAGGCGGCGATGCGACCGAAGTCCTCGGGAGTTGTCTCCTCCTCGCCGATGATCGCTCCTTCGTCGTCACGCACCGGCTGCAGCACGGCGACGTAGCCGCTCTTGCGGTCGAGTTCGACGCGCACGCCCTCGGGCACGGTGCCGTCCTCGGAGACGTGCTTGCCGTAGGCGGTCAGGATCGCCTGCTCGATGATCGACACGAGTTCATCGAAGGGGATCGCCTTCTCCTTCTCGATTCCGCGCAGCAGTGCGAGCTCGATCTTCATCAGCGGCCTCCCTATTCAGCTCTCCCCGCGCGAGAACGCTCCGCGGGCATCAGAAAAGAATAGCCGAAACCACGGCCGCCCGGATGGTGGACGTGCCGCCGCCCCTCCCCGCATACTGAGCGACATGGAGGATCTCGACACGATCGTCGTCGGTGCGGGCATGGCCGGGGTCGCCTGCGCGCGGATGCTGGCCGATGCCGGCCGGCGCGTGGTGGTGCTCGAAGCGCGAGACCGGGTGGGAGGTCGGATGCTGACCGATCGCACCGAGGGCTTCCCCGTCGACCTCGGCGCGTCGTGGATCCACGGCATCGACGACTCTCCGCTGTGGGAGCTGGTGCGGTCGCTGCGCATCCCCACCCGGGAGTTCACGGTGGGCAGCTTCCAGGCCGGCGGTCGCCCCATGTCGCACTTCGACGGCGATGGCGTGGAGATGGATGCCGCGGCGAGCGCGCAGTGGACAGCCGACGTCGAGATGGTGGATCGTGCGCTGACCGGGGTGATCGCGGCCTCCTCCCCCGGCGACACGTACCGGGACGTCACCGAGCGCGCTCTCGACGCCTCGGGGCTCGCTCCGGAGCGCATCGATGAGATCCGCGAGTTCTTCCGGCACCGCGTCGAGGAGCAATGCGGCGCGTGGATCGCTGATCTCGACGCGCATGGTCTCGACGAGGACGCCATCGACGGCGATGAGGTGATCTTCACCCGCGGCTACGACGAGCTCCCCGCGCGCATCGCCGCCGGCCTGGACATCCGTCTCTCTCATCTCGTCACCCGGGTGAGCCGCGCGGCCGCGGGGATGACGGTCGACACCCCTCAAGGCCGCTTCGCCGCAGCATCCGTCGTCATCACGGTGCCTCTCGGCGTGCTCAAGGCGGGCGTGATCGAGTTCGCGCCGGCGCTGCCCGATGCGGTCGCAGGCCCGATCGGCCGCCTGGGGATGGGCGTTTTCAACAAGGTCTTCCTGCAGTTCCCCGAGCGATTCTGGCCGGACGACAGCTACGTGATCCGCGCGCTCGGCGAAGCCGGTGAGCGGTGGCACTCGTGGTACGACGTGTCGGCCATCAGTGGCATCCCCACTCTGCTCACCTTCGCGGCCGGTCCATTCGGCCGGCATGTGCAGGGACTGACCGACGACGAGACCGTCGCCGATGTCGTGCTGGCGCTGCGCGCGCTGTACGGGGATGCGGTGCGTGAGCCGATCCGGCACTGGGTGACGCGCTGGGGCGACGATCCGCTGTCGCGGGGGTCGTACTCGTACATCGCCACCGGTGCCACGCACCACGACCACGATGCACTGGCAGGGCCGGTGGACGGGACGCTGCATTTCGCGGGGGAGGCGACCTGGGGTGCGGAGCCGGCGACCGTCGGTGCGGCGTACTACTCGGGGCACCGCGCCGCCGAGAGGATCCTCGGGCGGCCGGTCGACCTGGACGCGTTCGCCGTGGGCGTGGCCGCCCGGCGCTGAGCGCGGCTCAGCCGGCGGACGGCAGCTCGTCGATCGCGCGGATCAGCGCGAACAGCGAACCGACGCTGCGCTGCTCGAGGTGCAGCGCGAGCCGCGGAAGCTCGACGACGTCCCCGTCGGTGCGCTCGACGTCCAGTGCCTCGGTGCGCTCGATCCGGCCGTGCACGCACATGTGCCCGAAGCGTTCGTTGAGGTCGTCGATCTCCGCGTCCGTCGGCTCGTGCACGAGGCGCAGCACCAGGCGATCGCCCACCCAGCGCAGCGAGTCGTAATTGCGCCAGAAGCCCGTGATGTTCGCCACGGCCTCACTGACCGAATCGGTGATGAGCACGCGATCCATGTCTCCGGGTGAGATCACCCCCGCCGGCACCAGATGATCGTCGACATAGGTCTTCAGCCCCTGCCAGAACGAGCCGCCCGGCGCGTCGAGCAGCACGATCGGCATCGGCTCGGCCTTGCCGGTCTGCTGCAGCGTGAGCAGCTCGAACATCTCATCCATCGTGCCGAAGCCGCCGGGCAGGCAGATGAACCCCCTGGACTCCTTGATCAGCATGAGCTTGCGCGTGAAGAAGTACTTCATCGCGACGGTCTGCGCGCTCTCTTCGACGATCGAGTTGGCCTTCTCCTCGAACGGCAGCCGGATCGACACGCCCAGCGACATCTTCGCCCCCGCACCCTCCGCGGCGGCGTGCATGATGCCGGGCCCCGCCCCGGTGACGACCATCCAGCCGTCATCGGCGAGCGCGCGTGCGACGTCGCGCGCATGCAGGTAGAGCGGATCATCGTCGCGGGTTCGCGCCGACCCGAACACCGTCACCTTGGGCACGTCGTGGAAGGGCCGGAACAGCCGGAAGGCCTCGTGCATCTCACGAAGCGCGGCGGAGGCGATCTTCAGGTCGAGGCGGTCGGTGTGCTCCATGCCGAGCATGAGCGAAGTCTCCAGCATCCGCGTGATCAGGCCCCGCTCGGTGCGGACGCCCGCAAAGTCGAGGAGGGCCGCGATCTCGCCGCGCAGTTCTTCGTCCAGCGATGCATCCGTCATGCTCCCAGCCTGTCACAACGACGGGATTCCCCGGGGCCGCCGCACGCGTCCGGCGGCCACGGCGGTGGGCGCACATCGTGCTCACGACGTGAGCGTGTGCTCCAGCACGTCGGCGACGGCGGATGCACCGCCGAGCCCTCGCAGCTGCTCCCCCAGCCGCGACGCGGCGGCGACGATGACGGGATCCGAGAGAGCACGGTCGACGGCCGCCGACACTGCGTCCGCCCGCGGTGTGCCGGTCCGCAGGTCGATGCCGGCGCCGCTCCAGGCCACCCGCGCGGCGACCTCCGGCTTGTCGAGGTCGCCGCCGGCGACGATCAGCGGAATCCCGTGCGCGAGCATCGCCAGCGTGCCGCCCCAGCCGCCGTTCGTGATCGCCAGGTCGACGAGCGGGAGCAGCTCCGCAAACGGCGCGAACCCCATCACCCGGGTGTTCTCAGGCACGGGGAACGGGAGCGAGTCCCTGCCCGGCACGCCCGTGGTCGCGATCACGATGACGTCCCGCCCGGCGAGTGCCTGCAGAGCGGGTCGGACGAGATCGTCCGGGTCGATGTTCTGCGTGCCCTGTGTGACGAGTACGATCCTGCGATCGCCGCGGACACGCTCGTCGAGCTCACACCACCAGTGCGGCAGCTCGGCTCGCGGCGAGGACGATTCCGTCCGGATCTCGCCCACGAATCGCAGATGGCCGGGGCGATCGGTGCGTCCGTAGTCCAGCGCGGGCGAACCGCTCGCAGCGATCGCGGTCGGCGAGAAGACGACCTGATCCATGCTGCGGCCGCTGACCGGCAGTGCAAGCGCGCGTTCGGCTTCGGCGAGGGCCTTCACGATCGGGCGCGACAGCACGGGTACGAGCGCGCGCAGTGCGGCGTCCCTCGCTCTTCCGACGGGGCCCGTTCCGGGGACGATGCCCATTCCGCTGGGCGGACCCTCCGGTCCGGCGAGGTTCAGCGGCAGGACGCCGACCGTGGTCCACGCGGTCCCGCGTCTTTCGCTGTACAGCGCCGTGCCGACGGAGGTCTCATCGGCACCGATGGCGTCCCACGGCTCGCGCTCCCACTCCGAGCTGAGATCCGCGACCTGGGCGGGCGCGGTGCGGACGAAGCAGTCCACGACGTTCGCGAGCAGCTGTGAGAAGCCCTTCCTGCCGACCAGTCGGGGAAAGGCGGATGCCAGATCGTTCTCATCGAAGTCGGGTGCGCGCACCCAGGGCACGAGTTGCGCTCCTGCGCGCTCGACGCGGTCACGAAAGCGGGTGCCCGTGTAGACCCGCACATCGTGCCCGCGGCGCACGAGCTCGGCGGCGACCGCCGTCAGCGGCGCCACGTGGCCGGTGAACGGCATCGCCGTGAGCAGAAAGCGGCTCATGACCCGATGATGGCGCAACCACCCCCGCTTGCGCCATCATCCCGGCCCGTGCACTTCGCTGCGACCTCCGCGCTCCCGCGCGACGCGCTGCCGACGGGCGGCCTCAGCGGGTCAGTCGGGCGACGGCATCCGATGCCGACATCGTCTCGCGGTCGCCGGTGGCACGATCCCACAGCTCGACCTGACCGTCGGCCGCGCCTCGGCCGACGATCACGATCTTCGGCACGCCGACGAGTTCGGCATCGCCGAACTTCACCCCGGGCGACACCTTCACACGGTCGTCGTAGAGCACCTCGAGGCGCGCGGTCTCGAGCTGGTTCGCGAGGTCCTCCGCGACGTCGAAGGCGACCTGATCGCGCCCCGCGGCGACGACCTGAACGTCGAAGGGCGCCACGGACGCCGGCCAGATGAGTCCCTTGTCGTCGTTGTTCAGCTCGGCGATGATCGCGAGGATGCGCGTCACGCCGATGCCGTAGGAGCCCATCGTCACGGTGACGAGCTTGCCGTTCTGGTCGAGCACCTTCAGACCCAGCGCCTCGGCGTATTTGCGGCCGAGCTGGAAGACGTGACCGATCTCCATGCCGCGGGCGATGGTCACGGGACCGGAGCCGTCGGGCGCGGGGTCGCCGTCGCGCACGTTCGCGATCTCGACGGTGCCGTCGGCGGTGAAGTCGCGGCCGGCGACGACCGAGTGCGCGTGCTTCTGGTCGATGTTCGCGCCCGTGATCCACCGCGTGCCGTCGGCGACGCGCGGGTCGAGCAGATAGCGGATGCCCGTGGCCGACTCCTCGCCGAGCACCGCTCCAGTGTCAGACCAGGGCCCGATGTAACCGCGCACCAGCAGCGGGTGACGGTCGAAGTCGGCGTCGGTGGCGGGCTCGACCTCGGCGGGACCGAAGGCGACCTCGGCGCGCTTCATGTCGACGTCGCGGTCGCCGGGGACGCCGACGACGACGATCTCCCGGGTGCCGTCGAGGTGCTTCAGCGCCAGGACGACGTTCTTGAGGGTGTCGGCGGCGGTGTACTCGCCGTCGAGCACCGCGTTGGAGTGCGCGACGAGCGTCTCGATCGTGGGCGTGTTCGGCGAGTCGAAGACCGTCGCCGCAGGCGCGCCGTCCCACGAGACCGGCGCGGGCGCCGCGGTCGTGTACGCCTCGACGTTGGCCGCGTACCCGCCCTCGCTGCGCACGAACGTGTCTTCGCCCACGGGCGTGGGGTGCAGGAACTCCTCGCTGCGCGAGCCGCCCATGGCGCCGGCGTCGGCCTGCACGATGACGTACTCGAGTCCGAGCCGCTGGAAGATGCGCTCGTACGCGTCGCGCTGCGCCATGTAGCTCGCGTCGAGGCCCTCGTCAGACGCGTCGAACGAGTACGCGTCCTTCATCGTGAACTCACGCCCACGCAGCAGGCCGGCACGAGGACGCGCCTCATCGCGGTACTTGTCCTGGATCTGGTAGATCGTCAGCGGCAGATCCTTGTACGACGAGTACAGGTCCTTCACGAGCAGGGTGAACGCCTCCTCGTGCGTGGGGGCGAGCAGGTAGTCGCCGCCCTTGCGGTCGTGCAGGCGGAACAGCAGGTCGCCGTACTCCTCCCAGCGCCCGGTCTCTTCATATGCCTCGCGCGGCATGAGCGCGGGGAAGTGCACCTCCTGGGCGCCGGCGGCCGCCATCTCCTCGCGCACGACCTTCTCGATGCGCGCCTTCACCCGCAGCCCCAGCGGCAGCCAGGCGAAGATGCCCGCGGCCTGCGGGCGGATGTAGCCGGCGCGGATCAGCAGCTTGTGACTGGCGACCTCGGCCCCGGCGGGGTCTTCACGGAGCGTGCGGAGGAAGAAGTTCGATAGACGAGTGACCACGAGACGATCTTAGTTGAGGGCGCGGGTGCCCTCGGGGATCACCCCGTTCGCGTACAGATCGGTCGCCAGATCCTGCAGCCGCGTGAGCGCCACGCGCTGCGTGACGGGGCCGTACGAGATGCGACTGACGCCGAGCGCCTCGTACTCGGCGGCGGCGAGCGCGCCGGGCAGTCCGATCACGCTGACCTTGTTGACGCCGATCCCGTCGACGAGCGTGCGCGTGGCGTCGGCGTCGAGCACACCCGGTACGAAGACCGCGGTCGCGCCGGCGTCGAGGTAGGCGCGGCCGCGCTCGACGGCATCCGACAACTTCTCGGAGAGCGGCTTGTCACCGCCGCGCACGATGGCGTCCGTGCGCGCGTTGAGTGCGAAGGCGATGCCCTCGGCCTCGGCGGCCCTGACGATCGCCTCGACCTGCGCGACCGATTCCGCGAGCGGCTTGAGCCGATCTTCGATGTTGGCGCCGACGATGCCGGCGCCGATCGCGAGGCGGGTCGTCTCGCCCGCGTCGCCGTAGCCGTCGTCGAGGTCGGCGGAGACGGGCAGTTCGACGGATGCCGCGATGCGGCCGACCATGTCGATCATCAGCTCCCGCGGGATCTGGCCGTCGGGATACCCGAAGGTCGCGGCGATCGAGTGGCCGGCGGTGGCGAGCGCCTTGGTCTCGGGCAGTGCCGCGATGGCCTTCGCCGAGACGACGTCCCAGACGTTGACGACCCGGAGGATCTCCGATGCCTCGTACAGTCCGGTCAGGGTTCGTGCCTTCTCTGCATTCGTCATGACTTCACGGTAGCGCGCCCTGACCCGGGTGGCACGGGCGGGCGTCACATCCGGTGATGCGTAGGGTGGTGGCATGCCTCAGCGCCGATCGCACGTCGCCCCGTCCGCCGCACAGAGTGAGCTGGCCGCCGCCCTGGCCGAACTGCGTGCCGAGATCGACGCGCCGACGCAGTTCTCACCCGAGGCGATCGCCGAGGCCGAGAGGGCCAGCGCGCCGCCGCCGGAGCTCGACCTGCGGGACGTGCCGTTCGCCACGCTGGACCCGATCGGGTCGAAGGACCTCGATCAGGCGTTCCACCTCGAGCGGCGCGGCTCGGGTTTCCAGGTGCGGTACGCGATCGCCGACGTGCCGTCGTTCGTGACACCCGGTGGCGCGGTGGATGCCGAGGCGCGCCTGCGGGGACAGACGCTGTATCTGGCCGACGGCAGCATCCCGCTGCATCCGCGCGTGCTGTCGGAGGACAGGGCGTCGCTGCTGCCGGATGTGGAGCGCCCCGCCCTGGTGTGGACGTTCACGCTCGACGAGGCGGGCGCGGTGGAGGACTTCCGACTGGAGCGCGCGCTGATCCGCTCGCGCGCGCAGCTCGACTACGTCGCGGCGCAGCGGGCGCTGGATCGCGGAGATGACGGCCCGCTGGCGCTGCTGCCGGCGATCGGCGCGGCCCGGCAGGCGCAGGAGCAGCAGCGCGGCGGCGCGAGCCTGAACCTGCCCGATGAGGAGGTCGTGCAGCGGCCGGACGGACACTACGACATCGAACGCCGCCACCCGCTGCCCATCGAGGACTGGAACGCGCAGCTGTCGCTCATGACGGGCATGGCCGCCGCCGAGCTGATGATCGACGCGAAGGTCGGCGTGCTGCGCACGATGCCAGAACCCGACGAGCGGGCGTTCGAGCGGTTCCGACTGCAGACCGAGGCACTCGGTCGTCCCTGGCGCGAGGGCCGTTACGGCGAGTACCTGCGCGGACTGGACAGGTCGGATCCGATGACGCTGCCGGTGCTCGAAGCGGCGGCCTCGCTGTTCCGCGGCGCGGGGTACGTGACCTTCGACGGCGCTGTTCCCGACGACATCGAGCAGGCCGCGATCGCCGCCCCGTACGCGCATGCCACCGCTCCCCTGCGCCGTCTCGTCGACCGCTGGTCGCTGGCGATCTGCCTGGCCGTGTCCGCGGGCGGGCAGGCGCCGTCATGGGCGCGCGAGTCGCTGACCGAGCTGCCCGAGCTGATGCAGCAGTCGGGGCAACGCGCGTCACGACTGAACGCCGACACGGTCAACCGGGTCGAGGCGGCTCTGCTGCGACCGCTGGTCGGGCAGCGCGTCGAGGCGACGGTGATCGAACTGCGCGGCGACGATCGCGCAGCGGTGCAGCTCGCCGACCCGGCGGTGACCGCCACCGCTCCGGTGCCGGCCGGCACCGCACCCGGCTCGACGGTGTCACTGACGCTGGTGCGCACCGATGTCGCGAAGGGCACCGTGGAGTTCGCCGCGTGACCGACTGGCACGGCGGCCGGCTGTCGGCGGCGCAGTCGGCGTGGGTGGGCGAGCGGATGCCCGATGCCGTGCTCGTGCGCGACATGTCGTGGCACCTGGTGGCCTCGACGGTGCTGCATGTGCGCGGTTCGCTCGGCGGCGAGGAGGTGGATGCCGTCGTGAAGGCGGGCGATGCGACCAATCATCACATCGACCGGGAGATCGCCGCACACGCGGGGTGGACCGACGAGCTGGTGTCGACGCGACACGCGGCGCGGCTGCTCGATGCCCACGACGGCGAGCGGGTGATGCTGCTCGACTACCTGCCCGGTGCGCTGGTCGAGGGCACCGACGCCGAAGCACACATCGGCACGTATGCGCAGGCCGGGGCGCTGCTGCGGCGACTGCATGACCAGGAGCGTCGAGTGGATGCCGAGTACGAGGCGCGCGTGAACGCCAGGGCCCTGCGGTGGCTCGACGGCGAGCACCGGGTGGATGCGGTCGTGGCGGCGCGAGCGCGCAGCATCCTCTCCCGCGATCCGGCACCGCCGGTCGAGGTCGTGCCCACGCACGGCGACTGGCAGCCGCGCAACTGGCTGGCCGACGGCGATGTCGTCAGGGTCATCGATTTCGGCCGATTCGCGTTCCGTCCTGCCGCGACCGACCTCGTGCGGCTGGCCGCACAGCAGTGGCGCGGCCGACCCGACCTCGAAGCGGCGTTCCTCGCGTCGTACGGCGATGACCCTCGGGATGCGGACAGATCGCGCATGAACGCTCTGCGCGAGGCCATCGGCACCGCCTGCTGGGCGTTCCAGGTCGGCGATGCGCCCTTCGAGGCTCAGGGGCACCGCATGCTGGATGCCGCGCTGCGGGCGTTCTGAGTACGATTCAGGTGCTGCCGAAGAACTCCGGCAGGGCGGCACGGAACTGTTCGAAGTGGCTGTACCAGATGGTGTGGGCGGCTCCGGGGATGTCGCGCACGTCGACTCCCGCTGCCCGCAGGCGGGCCGCCGTGGAATCCGAGACGAAGGCGCTCGGCTCGGCGCGCACCAGGATCGATCCGGACCCCGGCTCGTGCGCGACGTCGTCGCCGACCGAGATCGAGGCCATCGTCATGGGATCGAAGCGCTCGGCCGCGCGGGCCTCGACCTCAGCATCCGTCGCACTGTAGAACGGGCGGCTGCTGAGCAGCCAGGCGGGGTCCCTGCGATTGCGGCGGTCGTGCTCGTACTGCTCCGCGAGAGCGCGCTGCTCGGCGCCGCCCTCGAACGCACAGGCGGAGTCGACGTAGACGACCTGCCCCATGGGCATCCGCTCGGTGACCGCGGCGAGCACGGTGCCGCCGTACGAATGACCGATGCCGTGCACCGCGGCGTCGGGTGCGCATGCCGCGAGCGTGGCGACGACGGCGTCGGCGGCGGATGCCACGGTGCAGCGCTCATCGCGGGGAGAGCACCCGTGCCCGGGCAGATCGAGCGCGATCACACGGAAGCCGTTGGCGACGAGCAGGGGCGCGACACGCCACCAGCTCTCCGCCGACCCCATCATGCCGTGCAACAGCACGACCACGCGATCACCGGTTCCGGTCTCGATCGCGTTCAACCGCATCGGTTCAGGGCGTCTGCATCGACGAGATCACCATGTCGACCGAGCCGAACGGGAATGGATAGAAGAACGCGCCCGTGCCATCCCAGTCGGTGATGGGAATCAGCGCGAACCAGATCTGGCTGATCGCGACCGATGCGACGGCGACGATGATGATCGCCGCGGCTGACCGGTCGATCACGCGGATCGCGGACGGAACATCGGCGGCATGGCGCATCACCCGCGTCAGCGCCCAGAACGCGATCACCGCGATGGCCGCGAAGATCAGCGGGCTCGGCTGCAGCGTGAGACTCACGCAGCTCGGCGCGACATCGGTCGGATCGCCGGCAGCGTCGATGAAGCCTTCGGCGGTCACACCTCCCGGGCAGTATCCCTTGCTCGCCGGCATGAACATCGAGTAGCCAAGGGCTGCGATCACCCCGACGACCAGCAGTCGGCGGATACGCGCGACGACCTCGACTCCGGGCAGCGACGTCGCCGGCGACGACGCGTCCCGATCAGTGAGCAGCGACATGTGGGCTCCTGTCTGCGATCGACGGTGAAGAGCTGATGACACGGCGGGCCGCCGCGGTGCGGTTCAGCCTAGCGCGGGCGTGGCGCGCGTCGTCATCACGAGCAGCTGCGGATCGCCCAGATCCAGCGAGACGGTGATCGAGGCGAACTCCGCCAGCGAGTGCACGTGCGTGCCGCCGCACAGGAAGCCGACCTCCCCTTCGGGCAGCTCGCAGCGCCACGAGCGTCGATCGATGATGCGCGGCCCCTCGACGTCCACGCAGCTCGCCGCCGCCGAGGCGACCCACGATGCAAGCTGCTCATTGATGCGCTCCTCGCGCTCAGCGAGCGACGCCGCGAATCCTTCCGAGTCGAAGCCGGCTTTGCGCAGGCTCTTGCCCAGACGGTACTCGTCGACGCTGCCGTCGGCGTGGATGCGGCTGGTCTGATTCGCCCGGCCCTCGAAGTCGGGGTTCCCCAGCGGATCGGTGCCGATCTGCTTGCGCCACAGATCGGCGAGCACGGCGTCCAGAGCCAGCGACGCGAGGTGGCACGCCGTGTGGCCGCGACTCAGGGCGGCCCGGCGGCCGGCATCCACCTCCAACGTCACCGGCGCGCCAACAGCCACCTGCTCGGGGATCCCACCCTCGATGCGGTGGCCGACCAGCCAGGTCCAGCCCTCTCCCCCGCGCTTCACGGGTATGTCACCGCCGACAGCGAGTACGCCCTCGTCGCTGACCGCCGCCATCACCGCCTCGCTCACAGTGGCACGCACGTCGCCGCTCACAAGACTGCCGACATCCCCGGGCTGGTCAGGCCAGGTGTGATCCTCCGGGTGGAACGGCGTGACATCGACCACCACGACGGATGCGTCGCGGTCGACGAGGAGCACCTCGCCCTCGCCGGTGGTGGATCCGTCGGGGAACGTGACGCGGGTCGACTGCATGTCGTCCACGCTACGCGACGGTGCGGTCAGCCCGTGACGACCTGCGCCGTCCCGGTGGGCGCGTCGACGCCCATCTCGTCTGCGATGCGGTTCGCCTCTTCGATCAGCGTCTGCACGATGTGCTCTTCGGGCACAGTCTTGATGACCTCGCCCTTGACGAAGATCTGACCCTTGCCGTTACCCGATGCGACGCCGAGGTCGGCCTCGCGCGCCTCACCTGGCCCGTTCACGACGCAGCCCATCACGGCGACGCGCAGCGGCACGGTCATGTCCTTCAGCCCCTCGGTCACCTCGTCGGCGAGCGAGTACACGTCGACCTGCGCACGACCGCACGACGGGCAGGAGACGATCTCGAGCTTGCGCTCACGCAGGTTCAGCGACTGCAGGATCTGGTGCCCGACCTTGACCTCCTCGGCCGGCGGCGCCGACAGCGAGACGCGGATCGTGTCGCCGATGCCCTCGCCGAGCAGGATGCCGAACGCCGTGGCGCTCTTGATCGTGCCTTGGAACGCGGGGCCTGCCTCGGTGACGCCGAGGTGCAGCGGCCAGTCGCCCCGCTCGGCGAGCTGCCGGTAGGCCTGCACCATCACGATCGGGTCGTTGTGCTTGACCGAGATCTTGAAGTCGTGGAAGTCGTGCTCCTCGAACAGCGAGGCCTCCCACACGGCGCTCTCCACGAGGGCCTCGGGGGTCGCCTTGCCGTACTTCTGCAGCAGTCGGGGGTCGAGCGATCCCGCGTTCACGCCGATGCGCAGCGACACACCGGCATCCTTCGCCGCCTTCGCGATCGCACCGACCTGGTCGTCGAACTTGCGGATGTTGCCCGGGTTCACGCGCACCGCGCCGCAGCCGGCGTCGATGGCCTGGAAGACGTACTTCGGCTGGAAGTGGATGTCGGCGATCACCGGGATCTGGCTCTTCTTCGCGATGATGTGCAGCACATCGGCGTCGTCCTGGCTGGGCACGGCGACACGCACGATCTCACAGCCGGATGCCGTCAGCTCGGCGATCTGCTGCAGGGTGCCGTTGATATCGGTGGTCTTCGTCGTGGTCATCGACTGCACGCTCACCGGGGCATCGCCGCCGACGAGCACCTTGCCGACCCGGATCTGACGGGACTTGCGACGAGGGGCGAGGACTTCGGGGATGCGCGGCATCCCAAGATTCACTGCGGGCACTCCCCCAGCCTACGACGCCCGCGCTGGACGATGGCCGAGTCCTGCCGTCACGCAGCGACGGCTCGGCGCGCGGATGTGATAGCTTCAGCGCATGTCCGCGACCTCCCGCAGCTGGTGGCCCGCCTGCTAGGCGGTGTGTTCGCGAACCCAGAACCAGACCGCCTTCCGGGGCGGTCTTTCTCTTTCCCGCACCGGATGCCCGAACTCAGGAGCCATCGATGACCTCTGCTCTGCCCGCTCGCATCCGGGATCTCGCCGCAGACCCCGACGCCTCTTTCGTGCTCATCGCCCGTGATGGCGGCGCCGAGCTGCTCACCGGCGATGTCGTCGACGTCGAGGCCCTGGCAGAGATCCCGCTCGACGGACCCGATGGGCCCCGCGAGGTGTTCGCGATGGTGCCCTACCGCCAAGTGCGCGAGCGCGGCTTCGTCGCCCAGGACGACGGCACTCCCCTGCGCTGCCTGCTCGTCGACGGGCACGAGCGTTTCGAGGTCGATGCGCTCACCGCGGCGCTGCCGACGGATGCCATCGCGCTGCGTGGCGGCGGATTCGACATCTCCGACGAAGAGTACGCCGAGGTCGTGGAGCGCGTCATCGCCGAGGAGATCGGCCGCGGCGAGGGCGCGAACTTCGTCATCCGCCGCGACTATCGTGCGAGCTTCGAGGCGAACGACCGCGTCGCCGCCCTCACCTGGTTCCGCGCGCTGCTCGAGCACGAGCGCGGCGCGTACTGGACCTTCGCGGTCATCACCCCAGGCCAGATCGCCGTCGGCGCCAGTCCCGAGGCGCACGTCGTCGCGCGGGACGGCATCGTGACCATGAACCCCATCTCGGGCACGTTCCGCCACCCCGCGGGCGGCGCCACCCGCGAATCGCTGACAGAGTTCCTCACCTCGGCGAAGGAGACCGAGGAGCTGTTCATGGTCGTCGACGAAGAGCTGAAGATGATGAGCCAGGTGTGCTCGGACGGCGGACGCATCACCGGTCCGCATCTGAAGGAGATGTCGCGGCTCACCCACACGGAGTACATGCTCCGCGGGCGCAGCCGGCTCGATCCGCGCGACATCCTGCGCGAGACGATGTTCGCCCCGACCGTCACCGGATCGCCGATGCAGAACGCCTGTGCCGTGATCCGCCGGCACGAGCGCACGCCGCGAGGGTATTACTCGGGCGTCGCCGCACTGTTCACCCCGAACGACGAGGGCGGGCACGACCTCGACGCTCCCATCCTGATTCGCACGGTGTACGTCGAGGATGGCCACCTGCGCGTGCCCGTCGGCGCGACGCTCGTGCGCCACTCCGATCCGATCGGCGAGGTGAACGAGACGCACGGCAAGGCCGCCGGCGTGCTGGGCGCGATCGGCGCGATCGAGCGCGACCATGCCGCCGAGGCGCGCGACGACGACGCCCCCGGTGAGGGCCGTCTGCCCGCCGACCCGGAGATCGCCGCGCTGCTGGCATCCCGCAACACGCGCCTGGCCGACTTCTGGATCCAGCCTCAGGACCCGCACGCCGCCGAGCGCTTCACGGGGCGCCGCGCGATCGTCGTGGATGCCGAGGACCGCTTCACCACGATGCTGGCGCACCAGCTGCGCCACCTCGGCCTCGAGGTGGCGATCGTTGCCTGGGATGCCGTGAGCGATGAGATGGTCGACGCCGCCGACCTGGTGGTCGCCGGCCCCGGCCCCGGCGACCCGCGCGACGGATCGTCGGCACGCATCGCGCGCATGCAGCAGGTGGTCGCGCGGCGGCGGGATGCCGGCGCGCCGCTGCTGGCCGTGTGCCTGAGTCACCAGATCCTCGCCGACGGCCTCGGCATCGACCTGGTGCCGCTGGACGCCCCCTACCAGGGCGTGCAGAAGGTCGTTCCGGTGTTCGGCAAGGACGCGTCCATCGGCTTCTACAACACCTTCACCGCGCGCGTCGCTCCCGGCACCACCCACGTCGGCGACGTGGAGGTGTCGGCGGATGCCAGAAGCGGCGACGTCTACGCGCTGCGCGGCGCGCGCTTCGCCTCGATTCAAGGGCACCTGGAATCGATCCTGTCCCGCGACGGCATCGCGACACTGGAGCGCCTGGCTGCGCACGCGCTCGCCTGATTCCGGCTGGGGCCGAGGCGTCAGCCGCCGAGGATGTTCATCGGCTTGAAGATGTCGGCGAGCAGCAGCAGCGCACCCATGCCGATCAGCAGCACCGCGACGACCACCGTCAGCGGAACGAGCCGGGTCGCATCGACCGGCTTCGGCACAGGGCGCCCGGTCAGTTTCGCCCAGGCGCGCTTGAGCCCGTCCCAGAGCGCGACCACGATGTGTCCGCCGTCGAGTGGCAGCAGCGGCACCATGTTGAAGACGAAGAGGGCGATGTTGAGCGCCGCCAGCAGATTCATCAGCACCACGAGCCGGTTCAGCACGGGCGCGTCGGTGGCGGCCACCTCACCGGCGATGCGTCCCACGCCGACGACGCTCAGCGGTCCGTTCGGATCGCGCTCCTGGTCGGTGAACAGCGACACACCGACGTCCCACAGCTTCACCGGCAGGTTGACGATGAGTTCTGTCACCGCCCCCGCCTGCTGCATCGCGAGGTTCGTCCCCGTGCCGATCGGCTGACGCACGTACTCGAGCTGAGAATATATCCCCGCGTACCCGACGGTATGGGTCACCGGCTCGCCATCGTCATCGAGGACCGGCTGTCCGTTCGCATCGACCGCGCCGCGCTCGGCCGGTTCAGGGGTCAGCGTCAGACCCACCCGCTCGCCGTCGCGGTCGACGACGACGTCGAGGGGCTCCCCGGGGGAGGCCTGGATGATCTCGGACGCCTCGGCGAAGGTCTGCACCGATCGGCCGTCCATGCTCACCAGCACATCGCCCGGCTCGAACCCCGCCTCTGCGGCGGGCGCGGCAGGATCATCGGCGCCGCACTCCTGCTGTGAGGCACCGGCCGGCAGCATGCACTCGCTGATAGCGCTGACGGTCGTGCTCGGCTGCTGCACCCCGATTCCCGACGCCATCACCGTGAAGATGATGATCGCCAGCACCAGGTTCATCAGCGGTCCGCCGAGCATGACGATGATCCGCTTCCAGACCGGCAGCCGGTAGAACACGCGCTCCTCGGCGCCCTCCGCGATCGTCTCGTCGTTCGCGGAGCGGGCGTCCTGCACGAGGGAGGCGAACAGTCCCTTCGCCGGGCCGGCGTCCCGCGACGGCGGGTACATGCCCGACATCGAGATGAAGCCACCCAACGGCAGCGCCTTGACCCCGTACTCGGTCTCGCCGAAGCGCTTCGACCACACTCTCGGTCCGAAGCCGATCATGTACTGTCCGACACGCACGCCGAACAGCTTGGCGGGCACGAGGTGGCCCACCTCATGCAGCCCGATCGACACGCCCAGTCCGATGAGCATGAACACGATGCCGCCCAGGTACAGCAGGATCTCCACCCGACCACGCTAGTGCCCCGTGCTGAGGAATCACCTGTGCCGGGCGATCGCCAGGGCAGGGCGGAGGCGCCTCCGCGTGAGATCATGGATGACGATATGACCACCACATCACTGCCCCCCGTGCTCCGCCCCGCCGACCCACCCCGTCGCGCGCTGGCCGAGCTGGCCGACCGCTTCGCCCGAGACGTGCGCGGAGACGTCGCCGACGTGTATCTCAGCGGCATCACGCTCGCCACCGCCGACCTGCGCAGCGGCGAGGCCTTCGTTGCGATCAAGGGCCTGAACCGGCACGGCGCCGAATTCGCGCAGACCGCCGCCGAGCAGGGTGCTGTGGCCGTGATCACCGATGCGGAGGGCGCTGACATCGCGGCATCCGCCGGTCTGCCGATCATCGTCGTCGACAACCCGCGGGCCGTCCTCGGCGATCTCAGCGCATGGGTGTACGGCACGGGGGCGTACGGCGCCGAGGCATCCGATCCGCTCCCCCTGCTGCTGGGCACGACCGGCACGAACGGCAAGACCAGCGTCTCGCATCTGCTGCAGGGGCTCCTCGATCAGCTCGGAGTCGTCTCGGGTCTGTCGTCGACCGCCGAGCGGCACATCGCCGGTCAGGTGATCGTGTCGCGGTTGACCACGCCCGAGGCATCCGAGATGCACGCCCTGCTCGCGCTGATGCGCGAGCGTCACGTCGAGGCCGTGGCGGTCGAGGTGAGCGCGCAGGCGCTCTCGCGCCACCGCGTCGACGGCCTGGTGTTCGACGTCGCCGGCTTCACGAACCTCTCCCACGACCACCTCGACGACTACGCAGACATGACGGAGTACTTCGAGGCGAAGCTGCCGCTGTTCACTCCCGAGAGGGCACGACGCGGTGTGATCAGCCTCGACTCGCCGTCCGGCGCGCAGGTCGTGGAGCGCGCGACCATTCCCGTCGTCACCGTCGGCGCGCCGGCGATCGCCGCAGACCCGGATGCCGCGCAGCGGGCCGACTGGGTGGTCACCATCGACGACGAGCGTCAGGGCGGCACCGTCTTCACCCTCCGCGGGCCCGGGGAACGCACTCTGACCACGCTCGTGCCGGTGATCGGCCCGCACATGGCGGCCAACGCGGGGCTCGCGATCGTGATGCTGCTCGAGGGCGGCTACGACTGGCAGCGCATCACCGACGCGCTCGCCCGCGACGGACAGATCCTCGCCCACCTGCCAGGGCGAACCCAGTTCGTGTCCGGCGAGTCGGGACCGGCCGTGTACGTCGACTTCGGGCACACGCCCGACGCGTTCGAGAAGACACTCGCCGCCGTGCGGCGCGTCACGCCGGGCCGCGTGCTGATGCTGTTCGGCGCGGACGGCGACCGTGACGCCACCAAGCGACTCGACATGGGACGCACCGCTGCCCTGGGCAGCGACATCTTGGTGATCACCGACCACCACCCCCGCTTCGAGGACCCGGCGTCGATCCGCGCGACGCTGCTCGAGGGGGCGCGCCAGGCTCGACCCCACGAGGAGATCCACGAGATCTCACCGCCGGAGAAGGCGATCGTCGCCGCCATCGGAATGGTGGGCGAAGGGGATGCCATCCTGTGGGCGGGTCCGGGACACCAGGACTACCGCGACATCCGCGGCGTGCGCACACCGTACTCGGCACGCGAGCTGGCGCGACGCGCGCTGAAGGCCGCCGGATGGCCCGTGCCCGATTCGCACTGGCCCGTGCCGTACCCCGACGAGGAGTGACGCGAGTCGCTAGCAGGCTGCGATGAGGGCATCCGCCTTCTCGCGGGCCCACCGCTCGGCCTCGGCGAGCGTCTCGATGGTCAGCTCGTCTGGCGCGTCGTGCGCGTCGATCACCCGCGCGATCGTGTCGACGATGCCCAGGAACGTCAGCCGGCCGTTGTGGAAGGCGTGCACGGCCTGCTCGTTGGCGGCGTTGTAGACCGCCGGGAACGTCTTGCCGGCACGGCCGACGGACTTCGCCAGCGTGACGGCCGGGAACGCGGTGTCATCGAGCGGCTCGAACGTCCAGCTGGTGGCCTCACGCCAGTCCAGCGGCCGGCCGACACCGCCGACCCGGTTCGGCCAGTCCAGTCCGAGCGAGATCGGCAGCCGCATGTCGGGCGGTGAAGCCTGGGCGATCGTCGACCCGTCGACGAACTCCACCATCGAGTGCACGATCGACTGCGGGTGCACGACCACCTCGATGTCGTCGTACGTGACGTCGAACAGCAGGTGCGCCTCGATGACCTCGAGCCCCTTGTTCACCAGGGTCGCGGAGTTCGTCGTGACCATCCGCCCCATGTCCCACGTCGGGTGCGCGAGCGCCTGCTCCGGGGTGACGTCGGCGAGCTGCTCACGCGTGCGACCCCGGAAAGGACCACCGGATGCGGTGACGATCAGCCGACGCACCTCGCCCGCCATCCCCGAGCGCAGCGCCTGGGCGAGCGCCGAGTGCTCGGAGTCGACCGGGACGATCTGTCCCTCGGCGGCGGCCGAGCGCACCAGCTCGCCTCCGACGATGAGTGATTCCTTGTTGGCGAGCGCGAGCGTGCGACCGGCCTGCAGCGCGGCGAGCGTGGAGCCGAGCCCGATCGAGCCCGTGATGGCGTTGAGGACCACGTCGGCCTCCACGTCGCGCACGAGCTGCTCGGCGTCGTCCGCTCCCAGCGCGGTGTGCTCGACGTGGAACTCGTCGGCCTGAGCCGTCATGAGCTCGGAGTTCGTCCCCGCGGCGAGTCCGACCAGTTCGAAGCGTCTCGGATGAGCGCGGATCACATCCAGCGCCTGGGTGCCGATGGAGCCTGTGGAACCGAGGACGATGACGCGACGCATGTGCCCAGCCTATGCCGGGGACCCGCGTCCGCCTCTCACTGGGCGGCGGGCGCGTGCTGCGTCGCGAGGATGTCGATCACGAAGACGAGGGTCTTGCCGCCGAGGTCGTGCGCCTCGGGATCCTCGCCGTAGCCGAGTGCCGGCGGGATGACGACAAGCACCTGCGAGCCGACCTTCTGGCCGGCGAGCGCCTGCACGAAGCCGGGCACGTAGGTGTTGCCGGGGATGGCGATCGGCGCGCCCTTCGACCACGAGGAGTCGAAGCTCTCGCCGGTCTCCCAGTCGACGCCGTAGTAGTGCAGCAGCGTCGTGTCGCCGTCGGCGACCTCGATGCCGTCGCCCTGCTTGAGCACCGAGATCTTCAGCTCGTCGGGTGCGTCGCCGCCGGGGATGGCGATGTCGGGCTCACCGTTCTCGGCGAGCTTCACGCTGGGCATGCCTTCGCCGGCGTCCTGCTTCTCGCCCCACGCGGCCGGGGGCACGGTGTCGAGCACGTCGACGATGTAGATCTCGCTGGAGGCGCCGTTCTGGGCGGGGAAGGCCACCGCGAGACGCGAGCCGACGGTCGCGCAGCCGATGACCTGCGCGAGGGTGGGATTGCTGAGCACATCCTGCGGGAGCATCTCGGCGTCTTCGTAGCCGGCGTCACCGACTCGCTCGCCGCTGTTCGAGTCGAAGGCGCTGAGCGCGTAGGTGACGTACTCACCCTCGGCGATGCGGTCGCCATCGCCCTCTGAGATCACCGTGCGCTGCAGTTCAGGGACCTCCTGCTTCAGCTCGAACGAGGCCTGGGACGGCGTGCCGAACTCCCCCTCGACGGTAACGCTGTCGGAGACGGTGCCGGGCGCGGCCGCCTGCTCGCACACGTCGGCATTCGATGTCGGTGCATCCGTCGGCGCCGCCTCGGACTCGCCGGCGCAGCCGGCAAGCAGCAGCGCCGAGACGGCGACGGTGGACAGGAAGGCGATGGGGCGCAGGCGCACGATGAGACCTCGAAGCTGGGGATCGGAGATCTCCATCGTGTCGCATCAGGCTTTGTCAACCCTGAGTGCGATGCCACCACCCGTCACCCGCCCCGCGCAACCATTCCGGCGTCAGCATGTGTCGCTGGATAGGATCTTCTGATGACTTCTGAGCAAGCGGCGCCGTCCCCCGAAGAGTCGGAGCCCTCGGACGAGCAGGAGACGCATTCGCCTCGGCGGGCCGGGTTCAAGTACGCCGTCGGCCGCATGATCGCCCGCCCCCTGGCCCGCATGATCTATCGCCCCCGCATCGAGGGCAGTGAGAACGTGCCGCCCAGTGGGGCAGTGATCCTCGCGAGCAACCACCTGTCGTTCATCGACTCGATGGCGATCCCGGTGGCCGCCCCACGCCCCGTGCACTTCCTCGCCAAGTCGAGCTACTTCGAGGGCACGGGCTTCAAGGGCGCGCTCTCGCGGGAGTTCTTCACGTCGGTCGGCGCGATCCCGGTACGGCGCGGTGCCGGTCAGGCCGCACTCGACGCGCTCGACCAGCAGCGCCAGCTGCTGGAGGAGGGCCTGGCGGTGGCGCTGTACCCCGAAGGCACGCGCTCGACGGACGGTCGCCTGTACAAGGGGCGCACCGGTGTCGCGTTCCTGGCGCTGCAGACCGGCGCCCCGGTGGTGCCGGTGGGGCTGATCGGCACGGATCGCGTCATGCCGGTCGGAGCGAAGATGCCCTCGCTGAAGGAGCGCGTCACGGTGCGCTTCGGCAAGCCGCTCGATCTCTCCAGGCACGGCGCGGCGAACAGCGGCCGGGCGCGACGGCTCGCGACGGATGAGATCATGGCCGCGATCCACGCGCTCAGCGGCCAGGAACTGGCCGGCGTGTACAACGAGCCGCCGGCGGCCACACCGATCGAGAAGATCAAGCAGGCGCTCCCCCACGAGCGGCGGTGAGCCTCAGGCTGTGACGACGGCCTGGTGGTGCACCGGGAAGTTCACCGAATTGGCGATGAAGCACCATTCGTGCGCCTGATGGTGTGCCTTCTCCGCGGCCTCGATCATCGCGGCGTCGGCGACCGTCACCTCGGGGCGCAGCGTGACCTCGACGAACGCCCCGCCGCCCCGACCGTCCTCGCGCATCACGCCGGTGGCCACGTCGCGGTACTCGGTGACCACGACACCCGCGGTCACGCAGGCGTGCAGGTAGGACAGCAGGTGACATTCCGAAAGAGCCGCGATCAGCATGTCCTCGGGGTTCCACCGGCTGCTGTCGCCGCGGAAGGGCCGGTCGGCCGATGCCAGCAGCACGGGTTTGCCGTCCACCTCGATGGTCACGTCGCGCGCATAGTCGCGATAGCCCGAGGTACCGGTGCCCCTGTTGCCCGTCCAGGTGGTCGTGAGCTCGTAGTGGTGCTCTCCGAGAGGTGGCATGCCGCCAGTCTGCCACGCGCCGCCGCGTTAGGCTGGTCTGGTGCTGGAGACCCTGACTGTCCGTGATGCTGTCGAACTCGCCGTCGTGGAGCGCAGCGGCTTCGTGGAGTCCCGCCATGCCGGGGCCGCGGTGGTGCTGTCGCCGGAGGGCGAGGTGGTCGCCGCACACGGCGATGCCGGAGCGCTGATCCTCCCCCGCTCGAGCCTGAAGCCGCTGCAGGCTGTGGCCGCGGTGACGGCCGGCGCTGCGCTCGGCGGCGAGCAGCTCGCGCTGGGCACGGCGAGTCACAGCGGCACCGACCGTCACGTCGGCGTCGTGCGCGAGATGCTCGCCGACGGCTCGCTCACCGAGGACGACCTCGCCTGCCCTCCCGCGTGGCCGTCGGACGCCACGGCACGCCGCGACATGGTGCGGGACCATGCGGACGCCTCGCGCATCCGGATGAACTGCTCGGGCAAGCACGCGCTGATGCTGCGCGCATGCGTCGCCACGGGATGGCCCACCCAGGGTTACCTCGACCCGACCCACCCGCTGCAGGTGCACATCCGTGAGGTCGTCGAGCGCCTCGCCGGCGAGAAGGTCGCGCACACGTCGGTGGACGGCTGCGGTGCGCCCGTGCACGCGCTCACCCTGACCGGCCTGGCGCGAGCCATCCATCGCATCGGCACGGCCTCGGAGCGGTCGCCGTTCGCCCTGCACCGCGTGGCGGGAACGATGGTGCACGCCGTGCGCGAGAACCCGTGGACGATCGCCGGCCCCGGCGAGCCCGACACCATCGCGATCGAGACCCTCGGCGTCTTCGCCAAGGGCGGCGCCGAAGGCGTGATGGTGATGGTCGCTCCGAACGGCGCAACGGTCGCCCTGAAGATGCTCGACGGCAATGGTCGGGCGGCGACGCTGGTGGCTGCGCACCTGCTGGCCCGCGCCGGCGCGCTGACGGATGCTGACGTGTCGACCCTGGCGGCGGCGCTGCCGCTCGCGGTGCTCGGTGGTGGCGAGCCGGTCGGCACCGTGCGGCTGAGCCCGACGCTCTGAGTTCGAACCGCGCGACACCGGCGCCATCACATCAGCAGCACCCGTCGAGGTGGGCGTCCCGCCGTGACCGACCAGGCGCGGTCGGCGTGTGACAGCGCGAACGGCGGCAGCTCGCGCACGCCGACCAGCTGACGCAGCTCCGGCGCGTGCTCGGCGGCGATGATCATCTCACCGCTCATCCGCACGCTCTGCAGCAGCGCCCACTGGGCTCGCCACTCCTCGGGATCACCGACGACGATCACGGCTTCCCCCGCCGTGTCCGGCTCGATCGGCCCGGGGAGTTCGCCGAGCCGCGTGCGCTCGGCGGCTTGTCCCACGCCCAGCACGCGGCATCCAGGGTGCATGCCCTCCAGCGCGCGCCCCGCGTCCTCAGCGCGCCCCGTGACGACCCCGCTGAGTGCACGGTCCGGCCGCCATCGCGGCGGCAATGCGGCACCGTCTCGGGCGCGTGGAGCGGACGACGCGTCCGTGGCATCCGACGCCAGGCACAACTGCACCTCGCGCTCGCCGATCCGCGCCCGCCCGGCCGGGCGCGCCGCATCGAAGGTCACCGCATCGCCGCCCGCGGCGATGTGCTCGACCTTGCTCGACATGCGCAGCAGCGCCCGCTGCGGCAGGACGTCGATCAGACGCCCCGTGGGACCCGATACCCGCGACATCGTGATCACGACACCGCCGGGTGAACGGACGATGCGCTCCCACCGGCTCAGGAACAGCTGAGCGTAGTCGGGTGGGAAGGCCCCCGCGAGCAGATCGAGGTCGTCGCACAGCACGATGTCACGGTGCGGGTCACCGACCGAGCCGGCGAGGTCGGCCACGACATCCCACGCCCCCTCGGGGTCGGCGGGGACCACCACGGCCTCCCGATGCTGCGCGGTGATCAGGCGCAGTGCCGTGCTCTTCCCTGAACCGGGCCCGCCGATGATCGCCAGGCCGGTGCCGCTCGGCAGCGTGACCCAGGGCTGACGTTGGTGTTCGGGCTCATCCGCGAGGCCGAGCACGAGCGGACCGGGCGTGCTCGCGCCCTGCGCGTTCGCTTCGGGTTCGCCCGCGCCCGGCAGCGGGAGCGACACCGGCAGGGGCGGCAGCCACGGGCTGGTCGGGGCGGGGTGCCCGCGCCACCGCGCAGCGGTCGCGTGGAGGTCGTCCGGCGCGGTGAGCGCCACCCGCACCGCGTGAGCCTCGCCGTCCCGCGGTCGGCGCACGTACGCGAGACCGCGAGACTCCACTCCGCCCGGAAGCTCGGCGGCAGCATCCGATCCGATCACGAAGCGGCTGTCCGCGCGCTCGGCGACCCGCAGGCTCAGCCGCAGCGGGCAGTTCGCCGCGAGCGCGTCGCGGATGATTCCACTCGCCCGCTGCGTTCCCAGCACCAGATGCATGCCCAGGGCACGCCCCCGGGCCGCGACATCGGTGAACACTGCACCCAGATCGGGATGCTCCTGCAGCAGCGCCGCGAACTCGTCGACGACGATGACGAGCCGCGCGAGGTCGGGGCAGTCGCGGATGTCGCGCGCCCCGGCCCGTGCCAGCACGGCCTCCCGACGTCGCAGTTCCGCGGTCAGGCTCCCCACACCGCGTCGAGCGCCCTCGGCGTCGAGATCAGTGACCACGGCGACCACGTGCGGCAGTACCCGCAGCGGATCGAAGGCCGTACCGCCCTTGAAATCGACCAGGACGAACGCGACCCGCTCGGGAGAGTGCGCCGCGGCTATGCCCGCCACCCAGCTCGTCAAGAGCTCGCTCTTCCCCGTGCCGGTCATCCCGGTCACGATCGCGTGCGGTCCGTCCTCGACGAGGTCCATCGCGAGATCGCCGTGCTCCCCGCGGCCGAACACCGCATCGAGACCATCACCGCCCGAGACCCGCAGGTCACTGAGCGCGAGCCTGTCGGGGACGGCGTCCTCGGCATCCGCCTTCTCGGCGATTCCGGCGCCGATGGCGCGCGCCTGGCCCACCGACAGTACTTCGACCGACAGGTGCAGGCCACCCTGCGGTGTGCGCGCCCGCGCGCGGGCGGGCACACCGCAGTCCAGCACGGTCGTGATCCCGTCCGGCGGCTCCTCACCGGGCCGGCGGACACAGATCACCGCGTCAGCGCGGACCGCGTCGGCGCGAGCGTCGTCGCCGATCCGCAGACGGAAAGCCGTCCGCCGGCGACCGGCGTGTGGGAACCGCTCAAGCCCCCACGTCGCCACCCCGCCGCCGATCAACCCCAACTGGGCGGGACTGAAGCGCAGGCACAGCTGCGTGACCAGTGCACGGATCACCGCCGCGGCCACCGGCTCTGCGGCGCGCACGCACACCCCACCGCCGATCGGCACGCTGATCGGCGCGTCGTCCAGATTCTGCGCCCGCTCGTGGAACGCGCGCGAGCGCTCGTCGTCACCGCCGGTGGCGCGCACGCGGCTGCGCACGACGCCCCTGCCGATCACGATCGCGGTGTCACCATCGATGCCATCGTGCCCGCGCAGCGGCGGCTCCGCGAGGCAGCCCGCAACGTCCGGTTCCTGCCGCCATGCGGCCTCGTGCTCCTCCAGGTGCAATCGCACCAGTTCCGCCTCGGCGCGCTGCCACGCGGCATCCGTCTCGACACGCACCCGGCGTCGATCCCGACGCCGCGTGCGCAGTCCGTCGAGGAACGACGCCAGCAGCATCACCGGCCCGAGGGCTGCGAAGCACAGCGCGAAGACCGAGTCGGTGATCAGCCAGAGCACCACTCCCGCCAGCAGGGGCACGGTGGCCGCGAGCAGCGGGAGCGACGGCCTGCGGGACTCGCCCTGATCCGAGGGCAGAACGATCGTGGTCGCATCCATGCGCTCCATTCGAGCGCATGGCAGGCTCGAGAAACGGCCTGTCCACAGGCCGTGGGCGCTATTCCGCGTTCTCGTCTTCTGTGGAGGACGAGTCGTCATCCGGCGACGATAGCGCCACGCGCAGCACGATCATCGTGACGTTGTCGCGCCCGCCGTTCTCGAGAGCCGCATCGACCATCGCATCGACGGCGGCGCCGGGATCGGCATTCTCGCGGAGGAAGTGCAGGATGCCGTAGTCGGTGAGCTCCTTGGTGAGGCCGTCGGAGCAGATGATCAGGCGATCGCCATCCTGCAGACCGACCGTCACATAGTCGGGCGGCACCAGCTCGCTCGCGCCGACCGCGCGCGTGATGACATTGCTGTACGGGTGGCCGTCCGCCTCTTCCGGGCTGATCTTGCCTGAGGCGATCAGCTCCTGCACCACGGAGTGGTCTGTGGTGACCTGCAGCAGCTGGTTCTGGCGCTCGAGGTACACCCGTGAATCGCCGATGTTCAGCACGATCCACTGCCAGGCGCCGTCGTCGTCACGACCGAGGAACGCACCGGTGAGCGTCGTCCCGGTTCCCTCATCGGTGGCCTCGGGATGCGCGTGGATGTCTTCGACCGCCTGACGCAGTGCCTCTTCGATGGCATCCGTCGAGACCTCGCCGGCCTCGACGACCTCGGCCAGACGCGCCACCGTGCTCTGGCTGGCGATCTCTCCCCCGGCGTGTCCTCCCATGCCGTCGGCGACGACGAACAGCGGGAAGGCCGCCAGATACGCGTCCTGATTGTTCTCCCTGCGCCGACCGCGGTCGGTGATCCCCGCCCACGAGAGCTGCAGCTCGTCACTGACGCGATACGTCTGCGTTGTCGTCTCAGTCACGGGCGATCTCCGTCGGGCGGGCGGGCGGCACGGCGGCCGCGGGGAACTCATCCATCGTAACGGTGCGGGTGGTCACATCCGCGAAGCGGGATCCTCGACAAGCGGGAAGAACCCGTCGATGGCCTTCAGGTCGGCGGCGTCGGGCGTCCATGCGTCCGCGGCGGCCGCGTTCGCCTCCACCTGCGCGGGCGTGGTGGCGCCGGCGATCACGCTCGAGACGCCCGGCTGCGCGAGCAGCCACCCGAAGGTGGCCTGCAGCATGGTGATGCCGCGCTCATCGCAGAACCGCTGGTACGCCTCGAGGGCATCCCACGGCGCGTCGGCCCAGATGTGGGGGCGGGTTTCCATGATGCGACTGCCCTCAGGACCGCCCGCCCGAGTGAATTTTCCGGTCAGCAGACCGTTCTTCAGCGGGAAGTACGGGAAGAAGCCCAGCCCGAATCTGTTCACCGCGGGCAGCACCTCGCGCTCGGATGCGCGCGCCAGCAGCGAGTAGTGGTTCTGGGCCGAGATGAATCGGCCGGTCGAGCGCATGCGCGCAGTGAACTCGGCTTCAGCGATCTGCCAGCCGTCGAAGTTCGAGTGGCCGCAGTAGCGGATCTTGCCCTCGGCGACCAGTTCGTCGAGCGCGTCGATCGTCTCGGCGATCGGCGTCTGCGGATCGGGAAGATGCAATTGGTAGAGATCGATCCAGTCGGTGCGCAGGCGGCGCAGCGACTGCTCCACCGCCAGGCGCACGTAGCGGCGCGAGCCGCGGCCGGCCGGGAAATCGTAGCCCATGTCGCGCTCATGACCGAACTTCGTCGCCAGCACCACACGATCGCGACGCCCCTCGAGCGCCTCACCCATCAGCTCTTCGCTGCGGCCGGCTTCGGCCCCGTACATGTCTGCCGTGTCGAAGAAGGTCACCCCGTTCGCGAGAGCCGCATCGATCACGACCCGCGTGCCCTCGAGGGTCTCGGCAGCGGTGCCGGTCCGGCCGAAGTTGTTGCATCCGAGTCCGGTGGCCGAGACGACAAGACCGGATGCGCCGACGCGACGCTGCGAGATTGCCATGCCCCCACACTATCGGTGCGTCCACGCCGGAACGCGAGACGCCCCCGATGTCATCGGGGGCGTCTCATGCGTCAAGCCGGAGGCTGGTTGGGGCCCGCCGGATTGTCGGGGGCGTCCGGGCCTGCCGGCGGAGCGGCCGGGGGCGCCGGAGGAGCGGCCGGCGGTGCCGGCGGAGTCGCAGGCGGTGCCGGCGGCGCAGTCGGAGGAGCCGGCGGGGCGGCCGGCGGCGGCACCGGGGCTCCGGGAGCACCAGGAGCGGGCTGACCGGGGCCGGGCTGGGCCGGAGCACCGTAGCCAGGCTGACCGGGCTGACCGGGCTGCGCCGGAGCACCGTAACCGGGCTGGGCCGGCGGCTGGTATCCCTGCGGCGGCGCGTAGCCCTGCGAAGCTGCGCCGTAGCCGGGAGCCTGCGGGGCCACGCCCTGCGAGGGCTGCGGCGGAACGCCGTCCCAGACGGTGCGGTCGGCGAGGAAGGCGTTGCCTGCCCACGGGGCTGGAGCGATCGCCGGGTTCCAGCGCGACTTGTCGAAGGCGAGGATGCCCATCCACACGATCGACAGGAAGACGTAGAGGATGACCCAGGCGGCCTCCTTCTGCAGTTTGAGGCCCACACGCCAGGCGGCCATCGCCGATATCGCGAGCGTGGCAAGCGGCAGCAGCCAGCCGATGACGGGGATCCACGAGAGCACCAGGCTGGCACCGATCGCATAGAGCACCAGCCAGGGACTCATGTCGCCGAGCTTGAAGAGAATCATGGCGTTGTACACCGGCACCCAGGCCCGCCACTTGCCCTCGACGCCCGCCTTCTCGAAGATCTTCATCAGGAACAGCGAGAAGACCACGTACATGATGGGTCCGAGGATCAGCAGCATCACGCCGAGCACGGCGAAGAGCGCGACCATTCCCCCGTAGCCGTACGGATCGTAGTAATCCATGTGTTGCTCACATCCCTTGTTTGAAGGAAGCCGTAGCGCTCCCCGGCGACGTGCGTCGCACCCGTCATGCTACTGGTGCGCCGCCGCGACAGGCAACGACGCGTCCGGCGTTGCGGGCGAGCGCGTCTCGTCAGCCGGAGACGACGAGTTCCAGCTCCCCGGCAGCCGCAGACCGCTGCAGATGGATGCCCTGCTCCTGCGCCCACCGCAGCAGGCCGGGTTCGGTCCTCGCTCTGGGGCGCGTGACGGCCAGTGCACGCACGAGTTCGCCCTTGGCCTTCTTGTTGAAGTGATTGAGCGCGCGTCCGGACTCGGTGACGACGCGCACGTACGCCGAGGCGACGGATGCGGGAATCGGCCCCAGCGCCGCGTAGGCCTCGCTGCGAAGATCGAGCACGAACCCGGCATCCGACAGCGCCGTCGACGTCGCCGCCGCCCAGTGGCGTCGCAGCGGCGGGATGCCAGGAAGCGACGTCCCGGCCGCAAGGCGGTACGCGGGGATCGGATCCAGCGCGCCGACCGGGCCGAATGGCGCGGAGTGGATCAGCACGTGCTCGGAAAGCCAGCGCCGCGAGGTCACGTCCATGCCGCCGGCATCCAGCGCGTCGTAGAGCACGCCGGTGTACCTGTCGATCGCAGGCATCGTGGGCGCTGTGCGCAGCATCCGATTGTGTTCGATGTCGCCGAGCTGCCGGTCACTGAGCTTCAGCACCCGCTGTGCCTCGGCCAGGTCGTCCGAGAGCGCGATCAGAGCGTCGACGACGGCCACGCGCTGCGGCCGCAGCGCGGGCAGTGCGAGTGCATCCAGCTGCAGCGGTGCACCGACCCCACCTGTGTGCTTGGTCTCGGATGGCGGCAGCAGGATCTTCATGCTCTCTCCACGGTGTGGTCTCCCCACAGACGAAGGCGTCCGCCTCGGTCCCTGTACGGGGTCGAGGCGGACGTCTCAGTGATGACTTGGTGTCAGGCGATCAGTGCGGCGTTGCCGGCGACGATCGTCAGAGCGTCGCCCTCCATCGAGAGGAAGCCGTCCTGCGCGTTGGCGAGCACCTTGCTGCCGTCTGTCTGCGTGATCCGGACCTGGCCCTCGGCGAGGATGGCCAGCACCGGCTCGTGACCGGTCATGAAGCCGATCTCGCCCTCGACGGTCTTGGCGACGACGAGCGACGCCTCTCCCGTCCAGACCTCCGCGTCGGCGGAGACGAGGCTGACGTGCAGAGCCATGGTCAGCTGTTCTCCTTCTGGATCTTCGCCCACGCCTCTTCGACGTCGGAGATGCCGCCGACGTTGAAGAACGCCTGCTCGGCGACGTGGTCGAAGTCGCCCTTGGCGATCGCATCGAAGGACTCGATGGTCTCCTTCAGCGGGACGGTCGAACCCTCGACACCCGTGAACTTCTTGGCCATGTAGGTGTTCTGCGAGAGGAACTGCTGGATGCGGCGCGCACGCGACACGACGATCTTGTCCTCTTCGGAGAGCTCGTCGACACCGAGGATGGCGATGATCTCCTGCAGCTCCTTGTTCTTCTGGAGGATCTGCTTGACCGTGGTGGCTACCCGGTAGTGGTCGTCACCCAGGTAGCGGGGGTCCATGATCCGCGACGTCGAGGTCAGCGGGTCGATGGCCGGGTACAGACCCTTCGACGCGATCTCGCGGGAGAGCTCGGTGGTCGCGTCGAGGTGGGCGAACGTGGTCGCCGGTGCCGGGTCGGTGTAGTCGTCGGCCGGCACGTAGATCGCCTGCAGCGAGGTGATCGAGTGACCGCGGGTCGAGGTGATGCGCTCCTGCAGCACACCCATCTCGTCGGCGAGGTTCGGCTGGTAGCCCACGGCGGAGGGCATGCGGCCCAGCAGCGTCGACACCTCGGAACCGGCCTGCGTGAAGCGGAAGATGTTGTCGATGAAGAGCAGCACGTCCTGCTTCTGCACATCGCGGAAGTACTCCGCCATGGTCAGGGCCGACAGCGCGACGCGCAGACGCGTCCCCGGCGGCTCGTCCATCTGGCCGAAGACCAGCGCGGTCTTGTCGAAGACGCCGGCCTCTTCCATCTCGTGGATCAGGTCGTTGCCCTCACGGGTGCGCTCGCCGACACCGGCGAACACCGACACGCCGCCGTGGTCCTGCGCGACGCGCTGGATCATCTCCTGGATGAGGACGGTCTTGCCGACGCCGGCGCCGCCGAACAGACCGATCTTTCCGCCCAGCACGTACGGGGTGAGCAGGTCGATCGACTTGATGCCGGTCTCGAACATCTGGGTCTTGGACTCCAGCTGGTCGAAGTTCGGCGCCTTGCGGTGAATCGGCCAGCGCTCGGTGACCTCGAGGGTCTCGCCGGGCTCGCCGTTGAGGACTTCGCCGATCACGTTGAAGACCTTGCCCTTGGTGATGTCACCGACGGGCACCGAGATGGCCTCACCGGTGTCGCGCACCTCCTGCCCGCGGACGATGCCGTCGGTGGGCTTGAGGGCGATCGCGCGGACGAGATCGTCGCCGAGGTGCTGAGCGACCTCGAGCGTGATCTCGGTCGACTCCTCGCCGATCGTGATCGTGGTCTTCAGCGCGTTGTAGATGTCGGGGATCGAGTCGTGCGGGAACTCGATGTCCACAACCGGACCGTTGACGCGTGCGACGCGCCCGACGACCGCGGTCGCGGCCTGGTCAGCCGTTGCGGTGGGGGTCATTTCTTCGTCTCTTTCCTGAGGGTCTGTCAGCTGGATGCGAGAGCGTCGGCGCCACCGACGATCTCGGCGATCTGCTGGGTGATCTCGGCCTGGCGCGCGTTGTTGCGCAGGCGGGTGTAGTCGGTGATCAGCTTGTCGGCGTTGTCGCTGGCCGACTTCATCGCCTTCTGCGTCGCCGCCTGCTTCGCAGCGGACGACTGCAGCAGCGCGTTGAAGACGCGGCTCTGGATGTACACCGGCAGGATCGCGTCCAGCACGGTCTCGGCGTCCGGCTCGAACTCGTACAGCGGGTAGACGGTCTTGCCCGCTTCTGAGTCGTCGGACTCAGTGATCTCCAGCGGAAGCAGGCGCACGTTCTCGGGCGACTGCGTCATCATGCTGACGAAACGGTTGTACACGAGGGTGATCTCGTCGACACCGCCGGCTTCTCCCCCACGGGAGAAGGCGTCCAGAAGCGTCTGCGAGATCTCCTCGGCGGTGTGGAACGACGGGGTGTCCGTGTCACCGGTCCACTCGGCAGCCGACTCGATCCGACGGAACTGGAAGTACCCGACGGCCTTGCGGCCCACCAGGTAGAACACCGGCTCCTTGCCCTGCTCACGCAGCAGCTCCGCCACCTCGAGGCCCTCACGGAGGATCTGCGAGTTGAAGGCTCCTGCCAGGCCGCGGTCCGACGAGAAGATGACCACCGCGGAGCGGCGGATGTTCTCGGGCTCGCGGGTGAGCGGGTGATCGACGTTCGAGTGCGTCGCGACGGCGGACACGGCCCTCGTCACGGCTCGCGCGAAGGGGGTGGACGCCTTGACGCGTGCCATCGCCTTCTGGATGCGCGAAGCCGCGATGAGTTCCATCGCCTTCGTGATCTTCTTGGTCGTCTGAGCAGAAGAGATCTTCTGCTTGTAGACCCTGAGTTGAGCGCCCATGAATCAATACCTCACGCGATTACGCGCGACGACCCTTGACGATCTTCTCCTGGTTGACGTCCTCCGCACCCGCGGCGGCGTGCTCCTCGTGACCGGGGGCGCCGATGGCGTGACCCTTGCCACCCTGGAACTCCAGGATGAACGCATCCGTCTGCTTGTCGAGCTCCGCGACGGTGTCGTCGTCGAGCACGTTCGTCTCGCGCAGGGTGTCGAGGATGCCGGTGTTGCGACGCAGGTAGTCGAGCAGCTCGCGCTCGAAGCGCAGCACGTCCTCGACCTCGATCGAGTCGAGCTTGCCGTTGGTTCCGGCCCAGATCGAGACGACCTGCTCCTCGACCGGGTACGGCGAGTACTGCGGCTGCTTCAGCAGCTCGGTCAGACGCGCACCGCGTGCCAGCTGACGACGCGAGGCCGCGTCGAGGTCCGACGCGAACATCGCGAAGGCCTCGAGCGAGCGGTACTGCGCGAGCTCCAGCTTCAGCGTTCCGGAGACCTTCTTGATCGACTTGACCTGAGCGTCGCCGCCGACTCGCGAGACCGAGATGCCGACGTCGACAGCGGGACGCTGGTTGGCGTTGAACAGGTCGGACTGAAGGAAGATCTGACCGTCGGTGATCGAGATCACGTTGGTCGGGATGTACGCCGAGACGTCGTTCGCCTTGGTCTCGATGATGGGAAGACCCGTCATCGAGCCGGCGCCCAGCTCGTCGGACAGCTTCGCGCAGCGCTCGAGCAGACGCGAGTGCAGGTAGAAGACATCGCCGGGGTATGCCTCGCGGCCCGGCGGGCGGCGCAGCAGCAGCGACACGGCGCGGTACGCCTCGGCCTGCTTCGACAGGTCGTCGAAGATGATCAGCACGTGCTTGCCGCCGTACATCCAGTGCTGGCCGATGGCCGAGCCGGTGTAGGGCGCCAGGTACTTGAAGCCGGCGGGGTCCGACGCGGGGGCGGCCACGATCGTGGTGTACTCCAGCGCGCCTGCCTCTTCCAGGGCGCCCTTCACCGAGGCGATGGTCG
Source organism: Microbacterium bandirmense (assembly GCF_037204185.1). Lineage (NCBI taxonomy): Bacteria > Bacillati > Actinomycetota > Actinomycetes > Micrococcales > Microbacteriaceae > Microbacterium > Microbacterium bandirmense. Next base: position 54,902 of record NZ_JBBDGM010000008.1, read on the forward strand.
AGCCCTTCTGGCCGATGGCGACGTAGATGCAGCGGACCTGCTTGTCGACGTCGCCCGACTCCCAGTTGGCCTTCTGATTGATGATCGTGTCGATCGCGATGGCCGTCTTGCCGGTCTGGCGGTCGCCGATGATCAGCTGACGCTGGCCGCGGCCGACGGGGATCATCGCGTCAATGGCCTTCATGCCGGTCTGCATCGGCTCGTGCACAGACTTGCGCTGCATGACGCCCGGAGCCTGCAGCTCGAGCTCGCGCACGCCCTCGGTCGCGATGGCGCCGAGGCCGTCGATCGGGTTGCCTAGCGGGTCGACGACACGACCCAGGTAGCCGTCGCCGACCGGAACCGAGAGGACTTCGCCCGTCCGGGTGACTTCCTGACCTGCTTCGATGCCGGTGAAGTCGCCGAGGACGACCACGCCGATCTCGTGCTCGTCGAGGTTCAGCGCGAGGCCCTTGGTGCCATCGGCGAAGGTGACGAGCTCGTTGGCCATGACGCCCGGCAGTCCTTCGACGTGCGCGATGCCATCGGCCGCGTCGATGACGGTGCCGACCTCGGTAGCCGCGGCCCCGGTGGGCTCGTAGGCGTCGGCGAAGTTCTTCAGCGCGTCACGGATGACGTCGGGGCTGATCGATAGTTCTGCCATTGTCTTCCCTTTATGTGTCTGGGTGTGCGCGGTTCCCCGCGGCGAGTTGTTCAGCTCGCGAGCTTCTGGCGAAGGTCGGCGAGTCGGGCGGAGATGCTGCCGTCGATGACGTCATCGGCGATCTGCACGCGCAGGCCTCCGACGACGGTCGGGTCGATCACCTGGTTGATGGAGATCTCCCCGCCGTAGCGGTGCGCGAGCGCCTCGCGGAGACGGGTCTCCTGCGGTGCGCTGATCGGGGTGGCGGTGTGCACCGTCGCAACGGTGCGGCCGTCCTGCGCCGACACGATGCGAATCGCACGGCTCAGCAGCTGGCGCACGCGACGCTCGCGCGGCTGGCGCACGAGCGACGACGCGATCAGTGCCGTGGCGGGGGCAGCGGCCCCTCCGAGCAGTCGCTCGACGAGCGCTCCCTTGGCGGGAGCGTCGCCCAGCCGGCTGCCGAGAGCGAGCTCGAGCTCGGGGTTGGCCGCGACGACGCGGGAGAAGCCGAACAGCTCCCCGGCGATGTCGGCGTCGGCTGAGGCGATCGCAGCGGCGCGTATCGCGAGCTCCTCGACACCGTCGACGAGATCGGATGCCGATGACCAGCGCTCTGCGGCCACGGCCGTCAGCAGCGCGCGCACCGGAGCCGAGGCCCCGGCGAACACGCGCTCGACGAGCGCGGTGCGCGCTTCGGCCGGAGCCGAAGGATCGGCCAGCGCGCCGCTCAGCTGAGCCGAGTCGCCGATGGCGCGAGCGGCTGCGAACAGCTCGGCCGCACTGTCAAGCGTCAGGCCCGACGCTGCGGCAAGCGCGTCCGTCGATGCCGCGAGTGCCTGAGTGGTCGCGCTGCCCATTACTTCGCCTTCTCGAGGTCGGCCAGGAAGCGGTCCACGACAGCCGTCGCACGGGCGTCGTCGGAGAGGGTCTCCCCCACGACGTTGCCTGCGAGGTCGATCGCGAGCGTGCCGACCTCGCTGCGCAGCGAGACGAACGCCGCCTGGCGCTCGGCCTCGATCTGCGTGTGCGCGGCAGCCGTGATGCGGCCTGCTTCGGCGCTCGCGGCGTCCTTGGCCTCGGCGACGATCTTCTTGCCGTCCTCACGGGCGGCCTCTCGGATCTCACCGGCCTCGGTGCGTGCCTCGGCGAGCTGGCGGGTGTACTCCTCCAGCGCCTCCTCAGCCTGCTTCTGGGCCTCATCCGCCTTGGCGATGTTTCCCTCGATCGCGGCCGAGCGCTCGTCGAGCATCGCGGTCAGGCGGGGAAGGGCGACCTTCCAGACCACGATGAGGATGATGATGAACCACAGACCCGACCAGATGATGTCGTACCAGGCCGGGATGAGCGGGTTAGGCGCTGCCTCCGCGGCGAGGTTCGTGACAAGAGCGTTCGGCATCCTGTCTCCTTCAGAACTCGGTGCGGATTACGGGAAGGGGATGAATCCGACGGCGATGCCGACGAACGCAAGCGCCTCGGTGAAGGCGATACCGATCCACATGAGGACCTGCAGGCGGCCGGCGAGCTCGGGCTGGCGGGCGACGCCCTCGATCGTCTTTCCGACGACGATGCCCACACCGATGGCCGGGCCGATCGCTGCGAGGCCGTAGCCGACAGCTGCGAGGTTACCGTTGATTTCAGCGAGAACCGTAGTTGCATCCACGGGGGTGTTTCCTTTCGGTTTTGGTCAGCTGGTGGGCTGACCCGTTCAGTGCTCTTCTGCGACCGCGAGCTGGATGTAGATCGCGGTGAGGACGGTGAAGACGTAGGCCTGCAGGACGACGACCAGGATCTCGAAGATCGTGAACGCGCCGCCGAAGGCGAGGGTTCCGACACCGAGGAGGGCCCAGCCGCCACCCGCGGTGAAGAAGAAGAACTGGGTTGCGGCGAAGCACAGCACCAGGATCATGTGGCCGACGACCAGGTTCATCATCAGTCGCAGCGTGAGCGTGATCGGCCGGATGATGAACGTCGAGATGAACTCGAGCGGGGTCACGATGATGTAGACGGGCCACGGCACACCGGCCGGGAAGAGCGAGTTCTTCCAGAAGCCGAGCGGGCTCTTCTTCATACCGGCGTAGATGAACGTGACGTAGCTGATGATCGCGAGCGTCAGCGGGACGGCGATGATCGCGGTTCCCGGCATGTTCAGGAACGGGATGATGCCCGTGATGTTCATGAACAGGATCATGAAGAACATGGTCGTGAGGATCGGCAGGAAGCGGTCGCCGTCCTTGCGTCCGAGCAGGTCGTGGGCGATGCCGCCGCGGACGAATCCGAGCCCCATCTCGACCAGGCTCTGGAAGCGTCCGGGCACGACCGTCATGCGGCGGGTGCCGAGCCACAGGATCAGAACGACGGCGATGACCGACAGGAACTGGATCAGGTGGATGCGGTTCACATCGATGATCCCGAAGACCTGGAAGAGAGTCTCAGGGAAGAAATCATCCATCGACGGGCCGTAGAATTCACCGTCACCGGCGATCGGACGAAGGTTCATGGTCGCAGCGAGATTCAACAGCGCGGGCTCCAGCTTCGGGTCACCGGTCAGAACCGGGGCGACGAGGGACGGTGTGCATCACGGCGCAAGCGCTCGCAGTACGAGCGGCGGGCACCCGTAGAACACTACCAGACTCATCTTCCCTCCGACGCCGCGGGCGGGGTGCTTTCCCCCTGATCGGGGGTCTCGTCCTCGGGATTGGTCGTGGGCAGGGAGATGTCGCTGACGTTGGGCAGTCGCATGCGTGTGAGCACGATCACGTCGACGACCAGCGACATGGCGACTCCGGCGACGATCGACAGGAAGAACACCAGCGGCTCCACCCAGGGTTGGCCGCTGAGCACCATCATCACCACGAGGAAGATGCCCAGCTTGAGCAGCCATCCGCCGAGCACGATCGCGAAGAACAGCTGCACGTAGATCGGGTCGCCGAACCAGCGGTTGGCGAACAGGATGCTGCCGGCGGTGATGCCCAGGAACAGCACGGCCAGCAGTACGCCGAGCAGGCCGCTCCACAGGCCGTTCACCCCCGCGACGGCGAAGCCGATGCCGCCGGCGACGACGGCGAGCACGAGGGCTGAGATGCCCGACCACACCAGTGTGCGGCGGAGGATGGGATTGCTGGAGACGGGGCTCGGGGTCATCGGGGCTCCAAGGAGTCGTGGTCTGCGGTCGAGTGCGTGGCCGCCGCATCGGGTGCACGATGGCGCCCCGGCGGCAGAAGAGTGACGACGAGGCAGGCGGCGATGCCCAGCACGCCGAAGCCGATGCCCACCAGATACCCGCCAGGCCAGTCCTGGCGCGTGGCGATGTACATCAGCAGCACCGACAGCGAGATGACCGCCGTCCACGCGTAGAAGATGAGCACCGCGTCGCGGTCGCGGTGTCCGAGATCCAGCATCCGGTGGTGCAGGTGCTTGCGATCGGGGGCGAACGGGGACTTACCCGCCCGCATGCGCCGGAAGACCGCCAGGCCGAAGTCGAGCAGCGGCAGCATCACGATGACCAGGGGAAGCACGATCGGGATGAACGCACCCAGCAGCTGAGAGCGGCCGAACTGCTCGGGGTCGAAGGCGTTCACGTCGCCCTGCCCGGTGAGGGCGATCGCAGAGGTCGCCATCAGCAGTCCCAGCACGAGTGCGCCGGAATCGCCCATGAACAGCTTGGCCGGGCTCCAGTTCAGCGGCAGGAAGCCGAGACAGGCGCCGATCAGGACGGCGGCGAGGAAGGTCGCGAGGTTGAAGTAGGTCGTGGCGCCGGAATCTCGGGTGAGGATGTACGCGTACACGAAGAAGATGCCGTTGGCGATCAGACAGACCCCGGCGACCAGTCCGTCGAGCCCGTCGATGAAGTTCACGGCGTTCATCACGACCACGATGGCGAACATCGTGATCGAGATGCTCACCCAGCTCGATACGAGGATCATGTCGCCCACCGGCAGCGACAGGATCTGCAGTCCCCCGCCGACGGTGATGATGCCGGCGGCCAGGAACTGCGCACCGAGCTTGATCATCCAGTCCAGATCCAGCAGATCGTCGATGACCCCGATCACGGCGATCAGCAGCGCCGCGCCGAGGATCGACCACAGCGTCTGCGGCGGCACCCACATCCGTTCGAAGAACGGGTTGGCCGCCGAGATCAGGATCGCCGAGGCGATGGCGATGAACATCGCCACTCCGCCGAGCCGCGGCGTCGGGGTCTTGTGCACGTCCCGTTCACGGATGCCGGGGTAGAGCTTGAACTTCAGGCTCAGCCGCCAGACCGCCCATGACAGCACGAATGTGATCGCCGCCGTCAGGATGATCGTGAACAGATACTGCTTCACTCTTCGTCGACCGGACCTTCGCCGGCGGCGGCATCGGCCGGGACGACGTCACCGGGCTGCTCGGCCTTCTCGAGCAGATCGCCGAGCACCTCCTCGAGCTGCTCGCGGGTGACGGCTCCGTCGCGGAGGATGCGCACGAGCGGCCGGTCGTCCTCGGTCGCACCGACCAGCGAGGTGGCGTCGACGATCGTCGAGGGCACGCCGTTCTCGCTGTATCCGTACTCGAGGTAGACGGCGACGCTCTCTCCGAGCATCGCTTCGGCGTCGGACGCGATCACGGCGGCGTCACGGCCGGTGAGGTTCGCGCTGGAGACGGCCAGCGGTCCGGTCTCGGCCAGAAGCTCCAGGGCGATCCGGTGGTCGGGCATCCGCACGGCCACCGTGCCGAGCGTCTCGCCGAGATCCCAGGTCAGTGAGGGCTGAGCGGGCAGCACGATGGTGAGTCCGCCCGGCCAGAAGGCGTCCACGAGCTTCTGCACGGCCTCGGGGACCTCCTCGACCAGCGCCGCGAGCACGTCCGGCCCCGCCACCAGGACGGGTGGCGGCATCTCCCGGCCGCGGCCCTTCGCATCGAGCAGTCGCTGCACGGCGGCGGGCGTGAAGGCATCGGCGGCGAGACCGTAGACGGTGTCGGTGGGGAGCACCACCAGCTCTCCGCGGGCGATCGCCTGACGGGCGTGGCGCATGCCGGCGAGGATCTGGGAGTCGTCGCGGCAATCGAAGACAGTTGACATGGCGTGCCTATTCTACGGTGGTCGACCCGGTGACTCCGGTGAGTGCTCAGCCGCGCAGCGCGGTGGTGGCGCGGTCGCGTCGGGTGAGGTCCTGATGGGTCGCCGCGGCGCGCCAGCCGTCGGCGGAGAGGATGCCGCGGATCGCGTCACCCTGCAGCTCGCCGTGCTCGAGCACCAGCAGTCCGCCCGGGTGCAGCAGCTGCGCCGCGCGGCGGCTGATCACCCGCACCACATCGAGGCCGTCGGCTCCTCCGTACAGCGCCTGGGCTGGGTCGTGCAGACGCACCTCCGGGTCCCGCGGCACCGCGTCATCGGGGACGTACGGTGGATTGGAGATGACGACGTCGACGCCACCGCTCAGCTCATCGAACGCCGTGGCCAGATCACCGTGCACCAGGGTGAGGTTCGCCGTTCCCGCCGTATTGCGCGCCGCCCAGGCGTGCGCTTCGGCGGATCGCTCGACGGCGAAGACCCTGGCATGCGGAACCTCGGTCGCCATGGCCAGCGCGATCGCCCCGCTGCCGGTGCCGAGGTCGATCGCGACCGGTGCGGGGACCGCGCTCTCGAGCAGCGCGTCGATGGCGAACTGGACCACGGTCTCGGTCTCCGGCCTCGGTACGAACACGCCCGGCCCCACCGCAAGCTCGAGCTGCCGGAACGCGGCGACGCCGGTCAGATGCTGCAGCGGCGTGCGCGCCGCGCGCCGCTCGACCAGGCCGGCCAGCCGCGCGGCATCCGCCTCCGACAGCGCGTCCCCGCGCAGCGCGGCCGCCTGCACTCCCCCACGGCTCAGTCCGAGCACGTGCCCCAGCAGCAGCTCGGCATCGACCAGTGGGTCCGGTACGCCCGCTTCGGCCAGCTGCTGGGCGACGGCGCGCAGACGCGCGGAGATGTTCTCGGGCATCCCCTCAGCGTATTCGTTACGCGATCTCGGTCACATTCGGCCGTCCGACGCGTCCTCCACGTAGGCTGATGACGCTCCTGCCGACGACGAAAGGCCCGACATGACCGGCATCCACAACGACATCACCGCCACCTTCGGCAACACCCCGCTGGTGCGGCTGAACCGCCTCACCGAGGGTCTGGGCGCGACCGTGCTGGTCAAGCTCGAATCGTTCAACCCGGCATCGAGCGTCAAGGACCGCATCGGCATCGCGATCGTCGACGCCGCCGAGGCGTCCGGTGAGCTCAAGCCCGGCGGCACGATCGTCGAGGCGACCAGCGGCAACACCGGCATCGCGCTGGCGATGGTCGGCGCTGCACGCGGCTACAAGGTGGTGCTGACGATGCCCGCCTCGATGTCGAAGGAGCGGCGCGTGCTGCTCAAGGCGTTCGGCGCCGAGCTGGTGCTCAGTGACCCCACCAAGGGCATGAGCGGGGCCATCGAGGCGCTCCGGGAGATCATCGCGAACACGCCAGGCGCCGTTTGGGCGCGTCAATTCGAGAACGCGGCGAACCCGCAGATCCACCGCGACACCACCGCGCAGGAGATCCTGCGCGACACCGACGGAGCGGTCGACGTCTTCATCGCCGGCGTCGGAACGGGCGGCACGGTCACGGGTGCCGGTCAGGCGCTCAAGGCCGCCAAGCCCGACGTGCACGTCATCGCGGTCGAGCCCAAGGACTCCCCCCTGCTCTCCGAGGGTCGCGTCGGTCCGGCCAAGATCCAGGGCATCGGCCCGAACTTCGTTCCCGACGTGCTCGACCGCGACGTCATCGACGAGGTGCTGACGGCCGAGTTCGAGGAGTCTCTCGAGACCGCACGCGCCCTCGCCGCCAAGGAGGGCCTGCTCGTCGGCATCTCCAGCGGCGCGGCCGTCGCGCAGGCGCTGAAGGTGGCCGCGCGCCCCGAGAACGCCGGCAAGACCATCGTCGTCATCGCCCCCGACACCGGTGAGCGCTACATCTCGACGGCGCTCTTCGAGGACCTGCGCGAGGACTGACGACTCTGTGAGCATGATCGATCGGATCCGCGAGGACATCGCGGCCGCACGCCACCGCGACCCCGCTGCCCGCAGCGGGGTCGAGGTGGCTCTGCTCTACCCCGGGCTGCACGCCATCTGGGCGCACCGCCTGTGGCACGCGCTCTGGCGTCGCCGGCTGCGGTTCCCCGCGCGACTGGGTTCGCAGCTGACCCGCTGGCTGACGGGCATCGAGATCCATCCCGCCGCGCGGATCGGGCGCCGATTCTTCATCGATCACGGCATGGGTGTGGTGATCGGCGAGACCGCCGAGATCGGGGACGATGTGATGCTGTACCACGGCGTCACCCTCGGCGGCCGGTCGCACTCGCACGGCAAGCGGCACCCGACGCTCGAGGACGGCGTCGCGGTGGGTACCGGGGCGAAGATCCTCGGCCCCGTCCGCGTCGGAGCGCACAGCGTCGTCGGGGCGAACGCCGTGGTCACCAAGGACGCCCCACCGCACAGCGTGCTGGTCGGCGTGCCGGCGAAGCCACGCACCCGCCGCTCCGACGAGAGCACCAGGGCGCTGCTGGCAGCCCCCGACTACGTGATCTGACGCGCACCGTCCGAAGCGTCACTCCTTGGCGCGTCCGCCGTTCTGCACCGCACGGCGCAGGAACAGCATGGGCAGCAGCAGTGCGCCCAGCGCCGTCACGAGCCACACGATCACCGCGCCCAGCAGCCACGCCATGACGCCGTCGATGCGCAGTCCGCCGATGGGCAGCAGCACCACGACGATCAGAGCGATCAGGGTCGAGAAGATGCCGACGCCGCCCAGCAGCACCGGGGCATAGCGATGGGCGATCTTGACGACCCACGGGCTGAGCACGCTCTGCAGCACCGCGAAGACGAGCACGCAGATGACGAAGCCCCACCACTGGTCCCACAGGATGCGGAAGTCCGGCAGCAGCAGATCGGCAACCAGCAGGCCGAGGCCGGCCGAGACGACGAAGAGCACGCCGCGAATCAGCAGGTTGATCACGGGCTGAGCATAGCGCTGCCCGCGCCGGATCAGGCGTCGTCGCCGAGGGCGGCGAGCCGCGCCTCCTCGTCGGCCTGCACAGCCGATTCGATGATCGGGTCGAGTGCGCCGTCCATCACCTGGTCGAGGTTGTACGCCTTGTAGCCGGTGCGGTGGTCGGCGATGCGGTTCTCGGGGAAGTTGTAGGTGCGGATGCGCTCGGAGCGGTCCATGCCGCGGATCTGCGAGCGCCGCGCGTCGGATGCCGCGGCATCGAGTTCCTCCTGCTGCTTGGCCAGCAGTCGGGCGCGAAGCACGCGCATGCCGGCCTCGCGGTTCTGCAGCTGCGACTTCTCGTTCTGCATCGAGACGACGATCCCGCTCGGAACGTGGGTGATGCGCACGGCCGAGTCGGTGGTGTTGACCGACTGCCCACCCGGCCCGGAGGAACGGTACACGTCGATCTTCAGATCGTTCGGGTCGATCTGGATCTCCTCGGGCTCGTCGACCTCGGGGAACACCAGCACGCCAGTGGTCGAGGTGTGGATGCGCCCCTGCGACTCGGTGGCCGGCACGCGCTGCACGCGGTGCACGCCGCCCTCGTACTTGAGGTGGGCCCAGACGCCCTGCGCGGGGTCGGACGAGGAGCCCTTGATCGCGACCTGCACGTCCTTGTAGCCGCCGAGGTCGGACTCGTTGCGCTCGAGCAGCTCGGTCTTCCAGCCGCGGTGCGCCGCGTACTGGATGTACATCCGAAGCAGGTCGGCGGCGAACAGCGCCGACTCGGCACCGCCCTCGCCCGCCTTGATCTCCATGATCACGTCGCGTGCGTCGTCGGGATCACGCGGGATGAGCAGTCGTCGCAGCTTCTCCTGCGCGCCGGCGAGGCCCTCCTCGAGCGCGGGCACCTCCTCGGCGAACGCGTCGTCCTCGCGGGCGAGCTCGCGCGCCGCCTCGAGATCCTCAGAGGCCGAGGTCCACGCGTCGTACGCCGCGACGATGCGGTTCAGCTCCGCATACCGTCGGTTGACGCGCTTGGCGCGCGCCGCGTCGGCATGCACCGCCGGGTCGGAGAGCTCCTCCTGCACCCGGCGATGCTCCTCGATGAGGGACTGCACGGACTCGAACACGTCAGCCTCGAAGCCGGATCAGCGGATGCTGTTCTCGTGCGCGTGCGAGGAGCCGGTCGACGTCGGAGCCGGAATCGACTTCTGCATCTGCAGCAGGAACTCGACGTTCGAGCTGGTCTCCTTCAGCTTGCCGAGCACGACCTCCAGGGCCTGCTGCGGGTCCAGGCCCGCCAGCGCGCGGCGCAGCTTCCAGGTGATCTTCACCTCGTCCGACGAGAGCAGCATCTCCTCGCGGCGCGTGCTCGAGGCGTTCACGTCGACGGCGGGGAAGATCCGCTTGTCGGCCAGTGCCCGCGACAGGCGCAGCTCGCTGTTGCCGGTGCCCTTGAACTCCTCGAAGATCACCTCATCCATCTTCGACCCGGTCTCGACGAGCGCGGTGGCGAGGATGGTCAGCGATCCGCCGTTCTCGATGTTGCGCGCAGCGCCGAAGAAGCGCTTCGGCGGGTACAGCGCCGACGCGTCCACACCACCGGTGAGCACGCGACCCGATGCCGGTGCCGAGATGTTGTAGGCGCGGCCCAGACGCGTGATCGAGTCGAGCAGCACGACCACGTCGCGACCGAGCTCGACCAGGCGCTTGGCGCGCTCGATGGCGAGTTCGGCGACGGTCGTATGGTCTTCGGCAGGACGGTCGAACGTCGAGGCGATGACCTCGCCCTTGACCGTGCGCTGCATGTCGGTGACCTCTTCGGGACGCTCGTCGACCAGGACGACCATCAGGTGCACCTCGGGGTTGTTCTGCGCGATCGCGTTCGCGATCTGCTGCAGCACGATGGTCTTGCCGGCCTTGGGCGGCGCGACGATCAGGCCGCGCTGACCCTTGCCGATCGGCGCGACCAGGTCGATGATGCGCTGGGTCAGCTTCTCGGGTGCGGTCTCCAGGCGCAGACGCTCCTGCGGGTACAGCGGGGTGAGGCTGCCGAACTCGACGCGCTTCGCCGCGTCGTCGGCGGAGAGACCGTTGATCGAGTCGACCTTGACCAGGGCGTTGTACTTCTGGCGGCCCTGCTGCTCGCCCTCGCGCGGCTGCTTGATGGCGCCGACGATCGCGTCGCCCTTGCGCAGGTTGTACTTCTTCACCTGGCCGAGCGAGACGTAGACGTCGCTGGGACCGGCGAGGTACCCGGTGGTGCGCACGAACGCGTAGTTGTCGAGCACGTCGAGGATGCCCGCGATCGGGATCAGCACGTCGTCCTCGCCGATCTCGGTCTCGAACTCGTCGGATGCGCTGTTGCCGCCGCCGCGTCGCTTGTTGCGCTGACGCGAGCGACCGGAGGACTGCTCGTCATCCGAGCCGTCGCCGTGGCCGTTGCTGCTCTGCCCGGGGTTGCCCTGGCCGCTGTTCCCCCGGCCGCGGCTGCGACTGCGACTGCGGCTGCGGCCGCGACCGCCGCCTTCACCGTCGGACGAATCGCCGTCCGACGAGGATCCGCCGTCGGAAGAGCCGTCGCCCTTCGCGGAGTCGTCGCCGTTGTCGTCACCGCGCGACTTGTCGCCGCGCGAGCGTCCCGAGCGGGACTTGGACTTGCCGGCCTGCGGCTGGTCGTCCTCGGAACCTGCGGCGTCGCCCTCGCGCTTCTTGCCCTCATCGGACGATGCGTCGTCACCGGATGCGGGTGCGTCGGCCGACTCGGCGGCGGCTTCCGATGCGGTCTCAGCCGACTTCGCGCGACGGCTGCGCGTGGTGCGCTTGGCGGGGGCGTCGGCCGCAGCTTCCGCGCTGTCGCCGGACGACTCCGCCGGGCGCGTGTCGGTGGATGCGGTGTCTGCGGATGCCTCGGTCGCGACCGCCCCGGCGGCGGGGGTCTCGGCAGTCGCCTTTGCGCGGGACGCGCGCTTGCGCACCGGCTTGGCCGGTGCCTCGGCGTCAGCATCCGACGAAGGCGCGGACGGCGCGTCACCCACCGGCAGGTCGAGCGTCTCGGCATCGGCCTTCTTCGCACGTGAGCGGCGCGGGGCCTTCGCCTTCGGCGCCTCGGCGGCCGCAGCCTCGGAAGCGCCGCCGGTCGCGTCGGCCGACGCCGGTGCGTCCGCGGCCTCGGCCGCGGCAGCCGCCGACGCCGTGGTCGCACGACGCGGCGCCCGCTTGCGCACGGGCGCAGACTCGGTCGCGGGGGTGTCGGATGCGACCGACTCGGCCGCAGTGTCGTTCTGGGTCTCGGAGAAGTTCTCCACGAGTACTCCCTCATATGTCGTGGGAAATGAGCAATCCGGATGGCACGCGGCGAATGCCACGCGCATCACACGCGCCGACGCAGAGCGTCTTCCAGCCGGTTTCGGAATGATTCCAGGGGTCGCGTGCGGATTTCGCAGAAGCGCGATGGGGCGAGATTCACGAAGTTACGTGGAGCCCTCCGCTCTGTCCCTAACTGTACCACCCCGCACGTCGACGGCGAGCATGTGTGCATCCCAGGATGTGTCCGTCATGGCGTCGGCCACATCCACGGCGCGCTGTCTGGCACCCGGACCGTCGGCGAGCACCAGCACGCTGGGTCCCGCGCCCGAGACGACGGCCGCGAAGCCCGCGGCGCGCAGGGCCTGCACGAGACGCAGGGTCTCGGGCATGGCCGGGCCACGGTAGTCCTGGTGCAGACGGTCGGCGGTGGCGTCGAGCAGCAGCTCGGGGCTCTGCGTGAGTGCCGCGACCAGCAGCGCCGAGCGCGAGACATTGAACACCGCATCCTCACGCGAGACCTGCGGCGGCTGCAGAGAGCGCGCCAGCGAGGTCGACATCGTGAACCCGGGCACGAACACCACCGGCGCGACGCCGCGGTGCACGAGAAGCTTCTTGTGCTGAGGTCCGCGCTCACCGGTCCACGCGATCGTCAGGCCGCCGAACAGCGCCGGCGCCACGTTGTCGGGGTGCCCTTCCATCTCGGTCGCCAGGCGCAGCAGCGCGTCGTCATCGAGATCGACGTCCCCGGCGAGCAGCCCCTTCGCGATGAGGATGCCGGCCGTCACCGCGGCACCGGACGAACCAAGACCCCGGCCGTGCGGCACTCCGTTCACGGCGTGGATGCGCAGGCCGGGCACCTCGCGGCCGACATCGGCGTAGACGTGGGCGATCGAGCGGAACACCAGATTGTCGGCATCCGTCGCGATCTCCTCCGCCCCGGATCCTGCGACCTCGATCTCGAGCCGGTCGTCGTCGAAGGCCGACACCGTGAGCGTGTCGTAGACGCTCAGGGCGAGACCGAGCGTGTCGAAGCCCGGACCCAGGTTGGCACTCGTCGCGGGCACCGTCACGGTCACGCTGCGCACCGCATCGTCAGCGACGATGGGCGCCCCCACGACGGGCTCCATGTCAGCGGGAACGAGGGTGACTCCCACCGTCATTCCCCCTCGACGCGCAGCACCGAGACGACGCGCTCGACGACGTCACTGTCGGCGAGGCGCTCGACGGCGTCACGCAGCGCGCTGTCGGTGGCACGGTGGGTGCCGATGATCAGGCGTGCACTGGTGCCCTCGGAGCCGTCCTCGGCGAGGACCATGGTCTGCACGAGCGTCGCGACCGACACGTGACCGTCGCTGAGCAGTCCGGCGATCGTGGCGAGCACACCCGGTTCATCGGGGACCTCGAGGGTGATCTGGTACCGGGTCATCACGTGGCCGATCGACACGATCGGCAGGTTGGCCCTGGTCGACTCGCCGACGCCGGTGCCGCCGGCGATGTGCCGACGGGCGGCCGAGACGACGTCACCGAGCACGGCCGACGCGGTCTGCACCCCGCCGGCTCCGGCACCGTAGAACATCAGCGATCCGGCGGCCTCGGCCTCGACGAAGACCGCGTTGTTCGCACCGTGCACCGCCGCCAGCGGGTGTGAGCGCGGCACCAGTGCCGGGTAGACGCGCACCGAGATCGATTCCGTCCCGTCGCCGTCGAGTCGCTCGCACACCGCGAGCAGCTTGATGACGAATCCGGCGTCGCGCGCCTCCTCGATCATCGAGGCGGTGATCGTCGTGATGCCCTCGCAATGCACGGACTCGAGCGGAACCGTGGTGTGGAAGGCGAGGGATGCCAGGATCGCCGCCTTCTGGGCGGCGTCGTAGCCCTCCACGTCGGCGGTGGGGTCGGCCTCGGCATAGCCGAGTCGCTGAGCATCGGCGAGGACGTCCGCGAAGTCGGCGCCCTCGGTGTCCATCCGGTCGAGGATGTAGTTGGTCGTGCCGTTGACGATTCCCATGATGCGCACGACCCGGTCACCGGCGAGCGAGTCGCGCAGTGGCCGGATGATGGGGATCGCGCCCGCGGCGGCGGCCTCGTAGTAGACCGAGGCGCCCACCCGGTCGGCGGCCTCGTAGATCTCGGGCCCGTGCGTTGCCAAGAGGGCCTTGTTCGCGGTGACGACGTCGGCGCCGGATCCGAGCCCGAGCAGGATGTGCGAGCGGGCGGGCTCGATGCCGCCCATCAGCTCGATGACGATGTCGGCGCCGGTGATCAGCGTCTCGGCGTCGGTGGTGTACAGCTCGCGGGGCAGTTCGACGTCACGCGGGGCGTCGACGTCGCGCACCGCGATGCCCACCAGCTCGAGCCGTGCACCGGCGCGATCGGCGAGCTCGTCGCCGTGGCGCAGCAGCAGGGAGGCGACCTGAGAGCCCACGGCCCCGGCTCCCAGCAGCGCAACGCGAAGTCGTCGGTAGTCAGTCATCTGCGCTCCTCAGCACGTCGGTGTCTCGGGTGTGGATCGTTCGCACGGGCGCACCGCGGCTCACAGTGCGATACCCGCATCACGCGCCAGCAGGTCGCTCATGGTCTCGCCGCGCACGATCACGCGTGCGGCGCCGTCGCGGACAGCGACGATCGGTGGCCGCGCGACGTGGTTGTAGTTGCTCGAGAGCGGCGCGCAGTACGCGCCGGTCGCGGCCACCGCCAGCAGATCGCCGGGGGCGACGTCGCCGGGCAGATACTCGTGGTCGACCACGATGTCGCCTGATTCGCAGTGCTTGCCCACCACGCGCGCCAGCTGAGGCTGGGCGTCGCTGACGCGCGATGCGATGCGCGCGGAGTACTGGGCGCCGTACAGCGCGGGACGGGCGTTGTCGCTCATGCCGCCGTCGACGCTCACGTACCGCCTCGCACCGACGCCGAGCGCGACGTCCTTGATGGTGCCGACCTCGTAGAGCGTCACCCCGGCGTTGCCGATGATGGCCCTGCCTGGCTCGAACGACAGTGCGGGGATGCTGATGCCGCGCCGCTCACAGGCCTCGGCCACCGCGGCGACGATGCCCTCGGCCAGCTCGGCGATCGGCACGGGGTCGTCGACACGCGTGTAGGCGATGCCGAAGCCGCCGCCGAGGTTGAGCTGTGGGATCTCGCCCCCCTCGAGCAGCTGCTGGTGCAGGTCGAGCACGCGTGCGGCCGACTCCCGGAAACCGGCGACGCCGAAGATCTGCGAGCCGATGTGGCAGTGCAGACCGACGAAAACCAGCCCTGGCGTCTCGCGGATGCGTGCGACCGCGGCCGGCGCCTGTGCGAGGGGGAAGCCGAACTTCTGATCCTCATGCGCGGTCGCGAGGAAGTCATGCGTCTCGGCGTGCACACCGCTGTTGACGCGCAGCATGACGCGCTGCTCCGCTCCCCGCCTCGCCACGATCGTGGCGAGGCGTTCGATCTCGATCGTGCTGTCGATGATGATCGTGCCGACGCCCGCCTCGACGGCGCGCTCGAGCTCTGCCGTCGACTTGTTGTTGCCGTGGAAGCCCAGCAGTGCGGCATCCGCTCCCGCCAGCAGCGCGACCTGCAGTTCGCCGCCGGTGCAGACGTCGACGCGCAGGCCCTCTTCCAGCATCCACCGCACGATCGTCGTGTTCAGCAGCGCCTTGCCCGCGTAGTAGACGTGCGCGGTCGTGCCGTGCGCGGCTGCCGCGGCGTCGAAGGCGTCGCGCAGCGCACCGGCGCGACGGCGGACCTCGCCCTCGTCGAGCACCTGCAGGGGCGTGCCGTGAGCGCGCACCAGCTCGCCGGCGGCGACGCCGCCGATCACCAGCTCGCCATCATCGGTGCGCCGGACGGAGACCGGCCACACCCCGGATGCCAGATCGTTGGCGTCGTCGGGGGTGACCAGCCATTCAGGGGCGGGTGAGGCGGAAGCGGAATGCACGGAGCACCAATCGTCTTGCGGGATCTTCGCGGGGCCGCTGTTCGTGGGGCTTTTCGGGCCGACGACGCACGGCGAGGATGACCCCGATTCTAGGGCACTCCCGCGATCGAACCCGCGCGGAAGTCATCCACGCAGACGACGCTCAGCGCAAGCCCCCGGGACGCGACGGCGCCCCGCGTTATGGTGAGGAAGATGGGCAGTTCACCGAGTTCCCCACCTCCCCCATCCGGCTCCGGAGGGTTCGCACGAGCGCGAGCCGCCCTGATCCGCTGGCTGCTGCGCCGGCGTCTCGTGCGGGCGGCACTGCTGTACAGCAGCCGACGCGGCCCGATGCTCGCCGACGCGGTGACCTACCGAGCGCTGTTCAGCGTGTTCGCCGGTGTGCTGCTGGGTTTCTCCGTCGTGGGACTGTGGCTGTCGCAGAACGACGCCGCCTGGGACGCCGTGGTCGGGGCCGTCGACTCGGCCGTACCGGGTCTGCTCACCACCGACGACAGCGCCGGGATCGTCGACCCGGATGCCATCCGCGCGCCCGCGGGTCTGACGATCGCCGGCGCGATCTCGATGGTCGGCCTGATCGGATCGGCGCTGGGCGCGATCGGATCGCTGCGTACGGCCCTGCGCACGATCGCCGGCACCGTCGCATCCGACATCGCGTGGTACTTCATCATTCTGCGCAACCTGCTGCTGGCGGCACTGATCGGCGCCTCGTTCGCCGCCGCGGCCGCGCTCACGTTCTCGAGCGAGCTGATCGTCGGCGCCCTTGCGGACGCGCTCGGTCTGCACCGTGACTCGGCGATCGCGTTCTGGACGACGCGGGTGCTGTCGCTGCTGGTCGTACTGGCTTTGAACGCGGTGCTGGTGGCGGCGGCGTTCCGCATCCTCGCCGGCCTGCGCGTGTCGGCGCGCTCGCTGTGGGGCGGCGCGCTGCTCGGCGCGGTGGCGCTGCTGGTGCTGCAGGAGCTCTCGAGCCTGTTCGTCGGCGGCGCGCGCGCCAATCCCCTGCTGGCGTCGTTCGCCTCGCTGCTGGCGCTGCTGCTGTGGCTGAACCTCTCCGGGCAGGTGATCCTGCTGTCCGGTGCGTTCATCACGGTCTCGGCTCGCCAGGAGAGCGACCGCGTCTCGGCGAGATTCGGCGCCGACACCCTGGCCGAGGCGACCCTCAGACGGGCCGAGGAGGACGTGCAGTCCGCTACTGCGGCGCTGCGCGCGGCCCAGCAGGCGGTCGCCGAGGAGCGCGGCCCTTCGACAGGCTCAGGGGCCCGGTAGGTTCAGGGGCAGGTGCCGGGGTCGAGCAGCGTCTCGTCGACCGCGATGCGGCCGTCGGCCGTGATGTCGGCCACGACGGCCGTGCCTTCGATACGCAGCCCGGTGAGGGTGATCCCGGCGGGAAGCTGGTCGGCGATGCACACGCGCTGCGGGCCCGCGAGTGCCTCGCCGACTCCGCCCAGCAGCGCGGCGAGGCGCTGCAGGTCGACCTCGTTGCCGGCGACCTGTGCCGACACGGGGGTGAGCATCACGTCGCCGTCGTCTGCGGCCGGCGTGAGGGTGAGGGCGAGCGCGATCTCGCGCCCGAACACGGGGATGCCGCCGTGCACGGTCACATCGGGCTCGTCCAGCGTGATCTCGCTGACCGGAAGCTCGGAGCGCTCGAGCAGCGAGGCGAACTGCGACTGGTCGATCGAGATCGTGCCACCGGCTGAGCCCAGGGCTCCCCCGCGCAGCGGCACATCGGTCGCGGTGACGTCGGCCGCCCCGGTGATGCCGCCGATCGTGACGGCGTCCGACGACAGGTCGAGCCGCTCGAGGGATCCGCCGATCAGCTGGGGCAGCAGGATGCCCGATGCCTGCACGTCGAGCTGCTGATCGGCCGGCAGATCGAGCTCGTCGATCACCAGGCTGCGCACCGTGCTCGGCACGATGCTGCGTGCGATGATCTCGGCGGCCACGACCAGCACGGCAAGCAGCACGACCACGATCAGCACGACCCACGGCCAGCGGGCCCTTCGTCGTGGACGCTGCGCGGCGAGCCCGGTGGCCATCACGTCACATCCGTTCCGGTGCGGAGACGCCGAGCAGGCCGAGGCCGTTGCGCAGCACCTGTCCGGTGGCGTCGTTCAGCCACAGCCGGGTGCGGTGCACCGTCTCGAGCGGATCGTCGCCCTTGGGGATCACCCGGCAGTTGTCGTACCAGCGGTGGTACAACCCGGCGAGCTCTTCGAGGTAGCGGGCCACCCGGTGCGGTTCGCGCACCTCGGCCGCGAAGCCGACGATGCGCGGGAACTCCTGCAGCGCGCCCAGCAGCGCACTCTCGGTCTCGTGGGTGAGCAGCTCGGGGGCGAACTCCGAGCGGTCGACACCCGAGTCGGACGCGTTGCGGGCGACGTTGTGCGTGCGGGCGTGCGCGTACTGCACGTAGAACACGGGGTTGTCGTTCGTGCGCTTCTGCAGCAGCTCCGGATCGAGGTCCAGCGGCGAGTCGGCCGGCGACCGCTCCAGCGAGTACCGCAGCGCGTCGGCGCCCAGCCAGTCGAGCAGGTCGTCCATCTCGATGATGTTGCCGGCGCGCTTCGACAGCCGGGCACCGCCGATCGAGACCATCTGTCCGATCAGCACCTCGATGTTCTTCTCGGGATCCTCGCCGGCTGCACCGGCGACCGCCTTCAGTCGGTTGACGTAGCCGTGGTGGTCGGCACCGAGCAGGTAGATCTTGTTCGTGAAGCCTCGGTCGCCCTTGTTCAGGTAGTACGCGGCGTCAGCGGCGAAGTAGGTGTACTCGCCGTTCGAACGGCGGATGACGCGGTCCTTGTCGTCGGTGAAGTCGGTGGTGCGCACCCAGATCGCACCGTCCTCGTCGAAGACGTGACCCTGCTCGCGCAGGCGTCCGAGCGCACGGTCGATGAGGCTGGGGCTCCCGTCGCTGCCTGCGGCGTGCAGGGTGCGCTCTGAGAACCACACGTCGAAGGGCACGTTGAACCGCTCGAGCGAGTGCTTGATCTCGGCGAGCTGGTACTCGTACGCCTGGTCGCGGGCCACCACCAGCTGCTCGTCGGCGGGCAGCTCGAGCAGACCGGGGCGCGCCTCGAGCACCCGGCGCGCGAGCTCGGCGATGTACTCCCCCGGATATCCGCCCTCCGGCGTCGGTTCGCCCTTCGCCGCCGCCAGGACCGACCGCCCGAAGCGGTCCATCTGCACTCCGGCGTCATTGATGTAGTACTCGCGCACGGCGTGCGCACCGCTGGCCAGCAGCAGCCGCACGATCGAGTCGCCGAGGGCCGCCCAGCGGGTGTGAGCGATGTGCAGCGGACCGGTCGGGTTGGCCGAGACGAACTCGACGTTCACCGAGACTCCCGTCTGCGTGTCGTTGGTGCCGTAGGCGTCACCGGCGTCGACGATCGTCTTCGCCAGGGCGCCCGCGGCACCGGCCTCGAGACGGATGTTGAGGAAGCCGGGACCGGCGACCTCGGCCGAGGCGATGCCCTCGACGCCCGCCAGTCCGTCGGCGATCTGCTGCGCCAGTTCACGCGGGTTCACCCCCAGTCGCTTCGCGAGACGCATCGCGACGTTGGTCGCCCAGTCGCCATGATCCCGGTTGCGGGGGCGCTCGATGACGACGTCGGATGCCGTGATCGCGAGGTCCTCGTCGGGACGTCGCTCGGCCGCGATCGGGGCGAGGACGGCGAGGACGGCGGCGGAGAGGGATGCAGGACTCATATCCGCTCCAGTCTATGTCTCGCGCCCGTCGGCCGACGGTCAGCGGAAGGCGCTGATCGACACGGTGAGGCGGTCGAGGATCGCCGCGTCGGGCGTCCCGCCGGCCGCGCGCACGGCGAGCATCGCCGCGCCGACCGCACCGTCACCCACGGGTCGCAGCTCCAGGCCTTCGGCGCGCTCGCCCAGTCGGGCCAGGAACGCCTCCCGCACGGGCCCGGTGCGCGAGAGCACACTCCCCCCGACCACGAGCGGCCCTGGTCCGGCGAGCACCGCCGAGAGCGTGTCGGCGAGATGGATGCCGGCCTCGGCGAGGATGCCCGAGGCGACGGCATCCGATTCCTCGAAGGCGAGCGGGGCGAGCCCGGCGAGTTCGATCGGCGGGCTCGCGTACAGCAGGCCGACGAGACGTTCGAGTTCGTCCGGTCTGCCCTCTCGGCGCTGCACCGTGCGGGCGAGTCCGTGATGCGCGAGCACACGATCCGTCAGCGCGGTGCGGGGACCGGTGCCGTCGAGATCCTGCACCGCGGCCCGTGCGATGGAGTGCCCGATCCAGAAGCCGCTGCCGCGGTCGCCGAGCAGCCAGCCGAGGCCGTCGCCGGTGCCGTCGATGCGGCCGGCCCGCACCCGGATGACGCAGGCGCCGGTGCCCGAGACGAGCGCGTATCCGAAGTCCGCCGCGCTGCCGCTGAAGTAGGTCGCGAGCAGATCCGCTTCGAAGGACAGCACACCGGTGAAGCCCTCGGCGACCAGTCGGTCGCGCAGCCACGCGTCATCGCCGGAGGCCCGCATGCCGGCCATCGCCGCCACGACGTGCGACACCTCGCTGAGTTCACGTCCGGCGATCGCCAGAGCGGCGCGCACGGCTCCCAGCACCCCTTCGGCCGCGAGATCGGGCCCCGCGGAGATCGGATTCCCGCGCCCCCCGACCCCGTAGCCGAGGCACTGTCCCCGGTCGTCTGTGAGCAGCGCCCTGGTGGATGTCCCACCGGCATCGATGCCGATCAGGATCGGTTCGTGATTCATTTGTGATCTCGTCCTGTTTGACGTTTTCGTCGCGTGAGAATAGTTTTCATTCCAGCAGGAATCCCGGTCAAGACGGCGGGGGTCACTTCGCAAGAAGCTGGAGGCAATGGTGCCACGGACGACACACGACGGCAACGGCGGCGGCATGACGATCGCCCGCCGTATCGCGGCGGGACGCCGCGCGATGCCCGCGGCGATGAGCAAGATCGCCGACGTCGTGTCCGAGAGCCCTGCGGCGCCGGTGGAGCTGACCATCACCGAACTCGCCGAGCGCGCCGGCACCTCCCCCGCCACCGTGACCCGCTTCTGTCGGGCGCTGGGCTTCGACGGCTACACGCAGTTCCGCGTCGGCGTCGCCAGCGAGATCGGCCGCGGCGGTGCCGACCAGAGCTGGCAGGCCGACATCGGCCAGGAGTTCGGTGCGGAGGATGAGGCCGGCAAGGTGCTGCAGACGCTCGTCGCCCTGCATGTCGAGAATCTCGAGACCACCGCGGACCACCTCGACCTCGACAACGTGCTGCGCGTCGCCGATGCGATCGCGGCGAGCCGGCATGTCGACATCTACGGCGTCGGCGGCAGCGGCGTGATCGCCCGCGAGTTCCAGGCCCGGATGTACCGCATCGGCATCAACGCGCACAGCTGGTCGGATGTGCACGAGGGACTGACCAGCGCCGTCATGCAGGACGAGTCCTCGGTGGCCATCGGGATCTCGAGCACAGGTCGCACCGAGGAGACGGTGCAGATGCTCTCGCAGGCACGCGCATCGGGTGCTTTCACCGTCGCCATCACGCACGACACCGATTCGTGGCTCGCCGGGCTCGCCGACGTGTCACTCGCCACCGCCGAGCCCACGCCCTACCTGCGCCCCGACGACCTGTCGGTCAAGCACTCGCAGCTGCTCGTGCTCGACCTGCTGTATCTGCTGGTCGCCCAGCAGACCTTCGGGGTGGCCACCACGCACCTCGCTGCCAGCGCGATGGCCGTCTCGGGCCACCGCCGCGTCGCCAAGACACCGCGGACGCCCGCCCCTCAGGAGGAGAACCGATGAGCGCCACCCCGACCGATCTGCTGCGAGAGGCCACGACCCGGCTCGACCGACTCGCGAACGACGCCGAAGCCGGCGCGCTCGACGAGGCGATCGCCCTGATGGTCGGCGCCCTCGACGCCGGCGGGGTGCTGCACGCGTTCGGCACCGGCCACTCGGAGGCGTTCGCGATGGAGATCGCGGGACGTGCCGGCGGACTGATCCCCACGAGCAGGTTCAGCCTGCGCGACATCGTGATGTACGGCGATCGCGACCTCGAGGTGCTCGGCGGCGAGCCGCCACTCGAGCGCCAGCCGTGGGTCGTCGACGAGCTGATGGCCACGGTGCCGGTGCACGCGCACGATGTCTTCCTCATCGCGTCGAACTCCGGCGTGAACGGCTCGATCGTCGGCACCGCGCTGTGGGCGAAGGAGCGCGGTCACCGTGTCATCGCGGTGACGAGCCTCGAGCACACCGTACGCGTCGAGCCGAAGCATCCCAGCGGCAAGCGCCTGAGCGAGGTCGCCGATGTCGTCATCGACAACCTCGCCCCGTACGGCGACGCCACGCTCGAAGTGGCCGACGGCGTCGGCGCCGGCGCCATCTCGTCGATCACCGCCGCCTTCATCGCGCAGCTGCTGACGCTCGGCGTCGCCCGCACGATCGCGGCACGCGGCGAGACTCCTCCGATGTACATCTCCGCCAACATTCCCGGCGGCGATGAGCACAACTCCGTCCTCGAGGACCGCTATCGCGGTCGCATCCGACGGGGAGCCTGACCCCTGAACCCACCCTGGGTCCCTGCGCTCGTCGAAGGGCCCCTACCCCTACACAGATCACACAACAACGGAAGGTAATGAGATGGAACTCAACGAAGCATCCATCAGCCGTCGCAACCTGTTGCGCGGCGCGGCCGCCGCGGCGATCCTGCTGCCGTTCGGCGCCACCCTGGCGTCGTGCGCGGCACCAGGCGGAGGCGGCGGAGGCGACGACAAGCCCGCGGGCGAGGTCACCTCCGACAACCCGTTCGGCGTGGCTGCGAACGCCACGGTCGACGCGGTCATCTTCGACGGCGGCTACGGCATCGACTACGTCGAGAACGCCGCGAAGATCATGGAGGGCAACGAGGGCCTGGACGGCGTGACCGTCAAGGTCTCGGCCTCGACCAAGATCGCCCAGGAGCTGCAGCCGCGGTTCGTCGGCGGCAACCCGCCGGACCTCATCGACAACTCGGGTGCCAACTCGATCGGCTGGAACACCATCCTCGACCAGCTCGAAGACCTCACAGAGGTGCTCGAGTCGAACAACCTCGAGGGCACGAAGATCGCCGACACGCTGTTCGACGGTGTGAAGGCACCGGGCACCTTCGGCGACAAGTTCGCAGCCATCAACTATGTGTTCACCACCTACGCGCTGTGGTACTCGGGCAGCCTGTTCGAGGAGAACGGCTGGGAGGCTCCCAAGACCTGGGACGACCTCGAGACGCTCGGAGCCGCTGCCAAGGAGAAGGGCAAGTACCTGTTCCTGTGGGGCAAGGAGGCCGCGACGTACTACCAGACCTTCGTCATCGACTCCGCCGTCATCCAGTCGGGTGACGACGTGCGTCTGCCGCTGGAGAACCTGGAGGAGGGATGCTGGTCGCACCCGACCCTGCAGGCGATCCTCACCAAGTTCCACGGCATGATCCAGGCCGGTTACGTCAAGCCCGGCGGTGGTGGCACGCAGTTCACCCAGGCACAGGCGCAGTGGAGCCTCGACCAGGAGGCGCTGCTGTACCCGTCCGGCTCGTGGATCGAGAACGAGATGAAGGACACCACGGCGGAGAATTTCCAGATGAAGGGTGTGCGCGAGACGCCCCTGGATGGCAACGCCACCACCCCCGCAGGGTACATGCGCGCGGAGGCCGGTGAGCCGTTCATCGTGCCGAGCAACTCGAAGAACCCGGCCGGCGGCAAAGAGCTGCTGCGCACGATGCTGTCTCAGGAGGCCGCTGCCGCATTCTCCAAGAGCAAGCTCGCGCCGACGGTGGTCAAGGGCACCGTGCCCGACGATGGATTCGGGTCCACCGCGCTCGTGTCGCAGGTCGAGATGATCGACGCCGCCGGCGCCGGGATGTTCACGATCAAGTCGACCAACCTGTACGGCATGAACTCCGACCAGCTGCCCATCTGGAACTCGTTCCTCGCGGGTGACATGTCGGTCGCCGAGATCACCAAGCAGCTGCAGGCGCTGGTCGACAAGATCCGCAACGACAGCTCCATCGAGAAGATCGAGATCAAGTGACCTCGCAGGCCACCACTGGTGGTCCCGAGCTGCAGACCGCTGCGGTGACTGCAGCACGCACGGGGCGGCGCAAGCCGCCCCGTGCGGGGGTCCCGCGCAAACTCACGTTCGACTACGTGTCGTTCCTGATCGTGTTCCTCGGCTTGCCGCTCGCGATCTTCCTGATCTTCGTGATCTCGCCGTTCGTCCAAGCCGTCTACTACTCGATGACGAACTGGACCGGCTTCTCGCCGAACATGGACTTCATCGGCGTGCAGAATTTCGTCAAGCTCTTCCAGGACACGACCTTCCTTCAGGCGATGGGCAACAACGCCCTTCTGGCGATCGTCGTGCCGCTGATCACGCTTTCGATCGCGCTGATCTTCGCGAGCATGATCACCGTCGGCGGACCCAGCCACGGCCAGGTGCGCGGCATGAGAGCATCGAGCTTCTACCGCGTCGTGTCCTTCTTCCCGTACGTCATCCCGGCGATCGTCATCGCGATCCTGTGGAACATGATCTACACTCCGACCGGCCTGCTGAACGGACTGCTGGGGCTGATCGGCATCGATACGAACCAGTACGCCTGGCTCGGCGACGAGCGCACGGCGATGGGCGCCACGATCTTCGTGATCGTGTGGAGCATGGTCGGCTTCTACATGGTGCTCTTCGTCGCGGCGATCAAGGGCATCCCCTCGGAGACGCTGGAAGCCGCACGCATCGACGGTGCCGGTCGCTTTCGCACGGTGATCTCGATCCTGCTCCCGCAGATCCGCGACAACGTGCAGACGGCGTACATCTACCTCGGCATCCTTGCTCTCGACGCGTTCGTGTACATGGCAGGACTCAACGCCACCGGCGGTCCGGGAAACAGCACCCTGGTGATGAGCCAGTACCTGTTCCGCACGGCGTTCGAGAAGGGCCAGTTCGGTCTGGCCAGCGCCATGGGTGTCGTCCTGGCCGTGCTCACGCTGCTGTTCGCCGCCATCGTGGTCGGCCTGTTCCGCCTGATCGGCGGCAAGGATGAGGGAGGACGCGCATGAGCACCGACACGCGCGCCGCGGTCACGATTGACCGTCGTTCGGCTTCGAACAAGGACATCCGCACACCGAAGGACAGCGGCGGCGACAAGTGGGTCGGCGGCGTCTCACACGTCATCCTGGCCATCTGGTCGATCGTCGTCATCCTGCCGATGCTGTGGACCCTGATCGGCTCGTTCAAGACGACGAAGGAGATCTTCGCCTCGCCGTTCGGGCTGCCGGCGGACTGGAGCTTCGACAACTACGTCAACGCCTGGGTGAAGAACAACTTCGGCCAGATGTTCCTGAACACCGTCATCGTCGTGGGCGTCGCCCTCGTCCTGGTGATGATCCTCGGCGCGATGTGCGCGTACGTGCTCGCGCGGTTCTCGCTGCCGGGCAGCCGCGTCATCTACTACCTGATGCTCGCGGGGCTGACGTTCCCGATCTTCCTCGCCATCGTCCCGCTGTTCTTCATCCTGCAGGGTATGGGACTGCTGAACACGCTGCCGGGTCTGATCATCACGTACGTGGCGTTCGCGCTGCCGTTCACGGTGTTCTTCCTCTTCTCGTTCTTCAAGTCTCTGCCCTACGAGATCCAGGAGGCCGCGTATGTGGACGGCGCCAGCGAGTGGCGCACGTTCTTCCAGGTGATGCTGCCGATGGCCAAGCCCGGCATGGCGGCGATCGCGATCATGAACTTCCTCGGCCTGTGGAACCAGTTCCTGCTGCCGATCTCACTGAACACCAACCAGGACAACTACGTGCTGTCGCAGGGTATGGCCAGCTTCGCCTCGGCGGCCGGCTATCAGGTGGACTTCGGCGCGATGTTCGCCGCGGTCATCATCACCATCGTGCCGGTGCTGATCGTGTACATCCTGTTCCAGCGTCAGCTGCAGGGCTCGGTGTCGCAGGGCACCTCCAAGTAGCGCCCATGGCATCAGATCGGTCGCCCCTGCCCGCTTCGGCGGCGCAGGGGCGACCGGCGTCCTGCGCCGCCCCGCCCGCCGAATTCGTCAGCGCCGGATGTTGGCCTACACTCGCCCCATGACCCTGCATCCGCCGACCCGACGGCGCCGCATGGCCCTCGTGGTCGTGGGTGCGCTGGCCGTCGTCGTCGCCGTCACCCTCGGCATCACACGGCCGTGGATGCCGCCCGCGGAGATGGCGCCGATCGCCGCCGCGGAAGACGGCGTCTCCCCCGCGCCGCTGTCGCTGCCGGAGCACCCGAAAGTGCTCGTCTTCGGGGACTCGTGGACGTACGGCTCGGCGGCCACCGAGCCCACCCTCGGCTACGCGTATCTGCTGGCGGGGCTGATCGACGGCGAGACCGTCGTCAAGGGCGTTCCCGGCAGCGGCTACCAGCGGCCGGGCAGCATCGGCCCGGTGTACGGCGAGCGCGTCGCCGCGCTGGATGCCGCGATCGCCCCCGACCTGATCGTCATCCAGGGGTCGATCAACGATCGCCGCGAGGATGCTGCCGGCTACCGACCCGCGGTGAAAGCCGTCTGGGATGCTCTGACGGCGAAGTTCCCCGAGGTTCCGATCGTGGTGCTCGGTCCGGCACCGCACGAGCTTCCCGTCGGCGCGTCGACGGCGCGCATCGACCGCGATCTCGCCGCGCTGGCTGCGGCCCGCAACTGGTGGTACATCTCCCCCGTGCAGGAGAACTGGATCACCGACGACAACTACCTCGGGGTGATCGACGTCGGACCGGGCCGCAAACACCCCTCGAACGCCGGGCACGAGTACCTCGCGCAGAAGGTGGCCGATGCCCTCGCGCAGTTCGGCGATGCCCCGGTGACCGCAGCTGACGGCTCGCAGACGGAGCCCGCGAAGTAGGCGGCCGCCGCTAGGGAGCCGGATCCGCCGACGCCGGGTAGACGACCGTCCCTTCGCGCGCCTGCGCGCCCGGGGTCAGCTCAGCGGGCACGATGCGTGCGTCCGGCATGAGATGACCGACCGCGACGCCCCGCGCCAGGAGGTGGTCGGCGATGATGCGCCGGTGGCAGCGCCACCAGACGGCCTCGGAGCACATCACGGCGATGGCGGCCTCGGATGCCCGGTCCTCGCGGATCAGCTCGTCGAGACCCTGCGCGAACTCGGCGCCGAGCGCGTGATCGGCGTAGTTGTGAAAGCTCCGGTTGCGCCAGAGCCCGTTGACCGCGTCCGGCACGTCACGCGAGACGCGGCGGCGGCCGCCGAGCGATGCCGCGCGACGATAGCGGATGCCCGCGGCGGGAAGACTCGATGCGAGGGCATCCTCGTTGAACCACGGATAGCGGTTCGAACCCGGCAGGCGGCGCACGTCGACGATCGCACCGACGTCGGCTCCGCCCAGCAGCTCGACGAACTCGTCGAGCGGATGCGTCGAGTGCCCGACGGTGAGGATCATCGGATCAGTCATCGAGCCGCGTCAGGGCGCTGCCCTTGTGTGCGGCGATGTGATCGGTCTTGTCGCTCTCGATCTCGTACTGCGGATCGGACTCGCTGGCGCGGCGGGTGTGGCCCTTGTAGTCGAAGTCGGCGGTGTGCACTTTCGTGATGTGCCCGCTGACGCGACCGGCTTCAGAGTTCCAGCTGACGTGGTCTCCGACCTTGAACTGCATGTGTGCCCCCGACAGGAGTCGAACCTGCGACCTACGGTACCGGAAACCGGCGCTCTATCCACTGAGCTACGGAGGCGAACTCAACGAGCCTATCAGTTGCGCGGGCCGCTCCCGTGCATCCGACGGCGCCTCGAACGCCGTCGGATCAGGCGACCTGCAGCGTCGTGATGCACGTCGGCGACTCGGTGCCACGGGTAGTGATCTCGACGCTGCCGGTCTTGCCGTCGGCGGTGACCGTGACGGTCGCGTCGACGTCGCGCGGCAGCCAGTAGCCGATGAAGCCATTGTCGTAGGTGGTCGCCTGCTCGTCGACGTAGACCTCCCCCGAGGCCGCGTCGGTGATGGTGATGACGATCGTGGCGTGCTGCATCTCGCCGACGCACGAGTTGGGTGCGTGGAAGGTGCAGTCGTGCGTCTGCGTCGCGTACGGCGCGAAGGCGATGTAGACCTCGTCCTCCGGCATCGGCAGCACGAGGTCGTCGCCGGAGTCATCGACGAGCACGAGCTCATCAGGGCGGATGCTGGCCTGCAGGCCCTCGGCACGCTCGACGAGCGCGGTCGTGTCGAGCTGCTCGATGACCTCGCGGGCGTCGAGCCCGGCCAGTTCGGCGAGACCGCTCGCTCCGCTCTGGCTCTTCGACGTGTCCGGCTCGGCGGGGACCTCGGCGACCGAGCAGCCCGAGATCGTCAGGACGAGGGCGATGAGCCCGGCCGTGAGTGCGGCTGATCGGGTGCGCATGGGGGTCTCCTCGGTCGGCGGGCTGTCCGGAATACCGTACCCACCCATCCTATGCGCACGCCCGACGAGAGAGCTCAGCCCAGGGAGGTCACCGTGGCGATGACCGCCAGCAGCGGCAGTGTCCCCTGCAGCACCGCGGGCCGCAGCATCCGACGATCCGACAGCACGAGCACCAGGGCTGCTGCCGACATCATGCCGGTCCCCGCGAGCACGAGCGCGATGCCGACGGCATCCGATCCGACCGCGACCACGACGATGCCGATCACCGTCGTCACGGCGAGGAACAGGTTGTAGAAGCCCTGATTGAACGCGAGCTGCTTCATGGTCTCGGCATCCGCTTCACTGCGCACGCCGAAGACGCGTCGGGTGGAAGGAAGTGTCCAGCGCAGCGACTCCAGCACGAAGATGAACACGTGGAACGCTGCGGCGAACGCCGCGAGCACGAGGCCGACGATGAGCATGAGTCGATTCTGCCCCTCAGACCAGGAAGAACGGCAGCATGCCGGGATTGTGCGCGTGCACGAGAACTGCGAAGACCACTGCATCGAAGAGCAGGTGCACCGTGACGACGTAGGTCAGCGAGTGCGTGCGCACGAAGATCCATCCCTGCAGCAGCGCGAAGGGAATGGTGAGCACCGGCCCCCATTCGCGGTAGCCCAGCTCCCACAGGAACGAGACGAACACGACGGCCTGCAGCGTGTTCGCGGCGACCATCGGCATGTGCCTGCGCAGCAGTGCGAACACGGTGCAGATGAAGAACAGCTCATCCCAGATGCCGACCGCGCCCACGCCGACGAACAGCCGTGCGATGAGGTCGGGGGTGTCGACGACCGGCCAATTCTGGTAAGCACCGCTGCTGATGAAGTAGAACGGCAGGATCAGCCACCCCAGCACCAGCACGGCGACCAGCCAGATCCACTGCCAGCGCGCCCACCGCTGCCGAGTGCGCCACGGGAACGAGATCGCCCGGTCGCGGTACACGAAGCGCGACACGAGGTAGGGGACGAGCACGGCACCGCCGAGCGCGAGCGTGAAGCGCAGCATCGCCAGATCGTCGAGCTTCGCTTCCAGCGAGATCGCGTGCACGATCAGCATGCCGAGCGCGATCAGCGACAGGTCTCGGGTCAGCGAGGGCAGACGACGCTCACCGACGACCCAGCCGGGGCGGTGTCCGACCGAGATCGTCACCGCACGCGGTGATCCGCGCTCGACCAGCGCGGCGATCCCGACCCCGGCGACCAGCAGCACCCAGCCGACCCAGGTCCAGCCGAGCACGAAGAACGCCGGAGCCGCGGCGCACACCAGCGCCGCGGGCGGGATGCTGCGCCAGGCCGTCGCGGTCACGCGCGCGGGACCCGGCGGTACGTGAGGTCGCGGATCTCGCGTCCCTTCGCGATGCCCTTGCGCTCGAAGGCGGTCATGACGCGGCCGTCGAACCGCTCGGCCCACTCCCCCTCGAACGCCCGCTCGAAGTCGGGAGCTGCGTCGAGCACGTCGCGCATCTGCAGCGCGTAGTCCTCCCAGTCGGTCGCGAGGCGCAGCATCCCGCCATCGGCGAGGGCTCGCGCGGCGGTCTCGGGGAAGCCTGGACGGATCAGCCGGCGCTTGACATGGCGCTTCTTGTGCCACGGGTCCGAGAAGAAGATCCACACCTCGGACGCCGCAGCCTCCGGCAGGTAGGTCGACAGCACCTCGGGTGCGTTGGCCTCCACCAGACGCAGGTTGCGCGCGCCCGCCGTGTCGGCGTCGAGCATGGTGCGCGCCAGGCCCGCGCGGAAGACCTCCACGGCGAGGAAGTCGTCGTCCGGTCGTGCGGTCGCCGCCGATACGATGGCGTGTCCCTGCCCCGACCCGATCTCGACGA
Organism: Microbacterium bandirmense; assembly: GCF_037204185.1. Classification (NCBI taxonomy): domain Bacteria; kingdom Bacillati; phylum Actinomycetota; class Actinomycetes; order Micrococcales; family Microbacteriaceae; genus Microbacterium; species Microbacterium bandirmense. The sequence goes on from NZ_JBBDGM010000008.1 coordinate 84,996, forward strand.
TCAGCTGCGCTGTGCGCCCGTAGGCGGACGCCACGTCGAGCCGGGCGTCGGGATGCACCGAGGTGAACGCGACGTCACGCGGCACGTCGAGCAGGTAGAACGGGGCGAGCTCCTCGAACGCGCGCTCCTGACCGTCCGACATGCGGCCGCTGCGGCGCACGAACGAGACCGGCTCATCGCGGAAGGTGCGTGGTTCTGGCATCCCTCCAGGGTACCGGGGCGGGTTCGGCCGCCCAGCGCCGACCGCACGCTCGGCGCCGACCGCACGTCCTGCGCGACGTCCGCTCATCGGCCGTCCGCGCCGGCTGCGGCCGGAGCTGTGACGAAGTCGATCAGCTCCTCGACCCGGCCGAGCAGCGCCGGCTCGAGATCACGGAACGTCGTCACCCGCCCGAGGATGCGCTGCCACGCGCGGGCGATGTCCGCCTGCTCCTCAGCGGGCCAGCCGAAGGCGCGGCAGATGCCCGTCTTCCAGTCGGTGCCGCGCGGGATCTGCGGCCAGGCGCGGATGCCCATCGCCGCCGGTGTGATGCACTGCCACACGTCGATGAACGGATGCCCCACGATCTTGAGATGCGCACCGTGGGGACCCCGCATGATCTGCTCGACGATCCGCGTCTCCTTCGAGCCGGTCACCAGGTGATCGACGAGAACACCGTAGCGGCGCGTCGCCGTCGGAGGGGCCTCGGTCAGCAGCTCATCGAGCTTGTCGATGCCCTGCAGGTACTCCACGACCACGCCCTCCACGCGCAGATCCGCGCCCCAGACCTTCTCCACGAGTTCGGCGTCATGGCGCCCCTCGACGAGGATGCGACTGGGCAGCGCGACCCTGGCCCTGTCGTCGGTCACGGCGAACGATCCCGAGGCGGTGCGGCGCGGGCCGCTCGGCGCACGCGTCGGCACCACCAGTCGGACGGGCTTGCCCTCGATGAGAAAACCGCCGCCGAGCGGGAAGCTGCGTCGCCGGCCCTTCCAGTCCTCCAGCTCGACCAGGCCGGCTTCGATGCGGGTGATCGCGCCGCAGTAGCCGTCGTCGGCGACCTCGACCACGAGGTCGCGCTCAGCCGCGACCTCGACGGCCTTCACCCGTCCGCGCTCGCGCCAGCCGTCGGCGAGCACATCGGCCCCGTATCTGTCGTCCATGCCATCCAGCGTATGTGTCTGCGCTGACGGCGAACGCCGATGGCCGGCGGATGCTGTTGCGTGTCGCTCCCAATGCATAGACTCGTTCCATGGGGGCACGGCTGCCGGTCGGAGGGATCACGATGCGAACACGGTGGCTGACGTCTGCCGCTCTTCTGCTGGCCGCGGGCATGACTCTGATCGGCGCGAACGCCGCGTCGGCCACCGCTCCGGTGACACTCGACGAGGGATTCGTGACCGACGTCGCCGACGTGCTCTCCCCCGCTCAGGAGGAAGCCGCTGAGACCCGCCTGCAGGAGCTCACCGAGAACTCGACCGCCGACTTGTTCGTCGTGTTCGTCGACGAGTTCAGTTCGCCGTCCGATCGCGTCGAGTGGGCCGACACCGTCGCGACGCAGAACAACCTCGGACCCGAGCAGTACCTGCTCGCCGTGGCCGTCGAGCAGCGCGCCTATTACATCTCCGCAGCCTCGGGCGGTCCGCTCACCGACAGCCGGCTCGACGCCATCGAGGAGCGCATCCAGCCGCTGCTCGCACAGAACGACTGGAGCGGTGCGATCGCACTCGCCGCCGACGAGATCCAGGGTGACGGCGGGGCCGGAATGATGCGGATCCTGCTCGTGCTGCTGGGAATCGCGGTCGTCATCGTGATCATCTGGCTGATCGTCCGCGCCGTGCGGCGCCGCCGCCGCGAGGCCGAGATCCGCGCCCGTGGCGCGATGCCGGCCACACCCGATCCCGACGACCCGTTCTCGACCCTCACCGACGAACAGGTGCAGACACAGGCGGGGTCGTCCCTGGTGCAGGCAGACGACGCCATCACGTCGAGCCGTGAGGAGCTCGGATTCGCGATCGCCCAGTTCGGCGACCAGGCGACCGAGGGCTTCACGCAGGTCATCGAGGCTGCGCAGGCGAAGCTGTCCGAGGCGTTCGACCTCAAGCAGAAACTCGACGATGAGGTCGAGGACTCGATCCACGACCGGCGTGCCTGGCACATCCGCATCATCCAGCTGTGCGACGAGATCGAGGATGTGCTCGACGACAACACCGAGGCCTTCGATGCGCTGCGCGCGCTGCAGCAGAACGCCCCCGCCGAGCTCGAGCGCGTGCGCGGCGAGCGGGCCGCTCTCACTCCCGTGCTCGCCCAGGCCGCTCCGACGCTGGACGCGCTGCGAGCCGAGTACGACGCCGAGGCGCTGGCCACGGTCGCGGACAACCCCGCGCAGGCCCAGGAGCGAGCGACCCTCGCCGATCACGCGATCGAGTCCGCGTCCACCGCCATCACGGCGGGCAAGACCGGGCCGGCGGCATTCGGCATCCGCACCGCCGAACAGGCCGTCGCACAGGCGACGCAGCTCGTCACGGCCGTGACCGCGCTGGGCGATGAGCTGCACGCGCTCGAGAACCAGGCACGGGCCCTGATCGCCGAGCTGCAGGGTGACATCGCCACGGCGGGTGGCCTGCCCGACGCGGACGGCATGCTCGCCGCAGCCGTCGCCGCGACACAGCAGCAGCTCGATCGTGCGCAGGCGGACCTCGCGGGCACCGCGCGCAGTCCCCAGCGCGCCCTCGAGGCCCTGACGGCGGCGAACACGCAGATCGACGCGGCCATCGCGCAGACCAACGAGGCACTCGCCCAGGCCCAGCGCCAGAAGGCGCTGCTCGCGCAGACCCTGACGCAGGCGAACTCCGAGGTCCGCGCGGCCCGCGCGTTCATCGAGACGCGCCGCGGCAGCATCGGATCCACCGCCCGCACCCGGCTGTCGCAGGCCGAGGCGTCGCTGAACCAGGCGATCGGCCTGCAGCCCACCGATGAGAAGGCCGCGCTGACCGAGGCCGGACGTGCCCTCGCGCTCGCGCGCGAGGCGTCGCAGTACGCGCGCAGCGACGTCGACGCGTACACCCGGCGGAGCTCGCAGAGCGGCTGGGACAGCTGGGGCGGCGGACCCTTCGGCGGCTCCGGCGGCGGGGGCTCCGGAATCACCGGCGACATCATCGGCGGGATCATCGGCGGTCTGCTCGCCGGCGGGGGCTCATCCCGCAGCTCTTCCCGCGGGGGCGGCTGGCGCTCCAGCGGAGGCGGCGGGTTCCGCAGCTCCGGCTTCGGCGGTGGTCGCTCGGGCGGTCGCAGCGGCCGCTCCGGAGGTGGTCGCTTCTGATCCGCTCATCGTCCATCCATCTTCTGCTCGACCTCTGCCCAAGAACGGCCCCTGAAAGGAACACGCCATGACCAAGCAGTCCATCTTCGGACGCATCTCGACCCTCGTCCGCGCGAACATCAACTCGCTCCTCGACTCCGCCGAGGACCCGCAGAAGATGATCGACCAGCTCGTGCGCGACTACACCAACAACATCGCCGAGGCCGAGTCGGCCATCGCCGAGACCATCGGCAATCTGCGTCTGCTCGAGCGCGACCACCAGGAGGACGTCCAGTCCGCGAAGGACTGGGGCAACAAGGCGATCGCCGCCAGCCGCAAGGCCGATGAACTGCGCGGCTCGGGTCACCCCGCTGACGCCGACAAGTTCGACAACCTCGCCAAGATCGCGCTGCAGCGCCAGATCGGCTCCGAGCGCGAGGCCAGGGCCGCCGAGCCGCAGATCGCCACCCAGACCGAGATCGTCGACAAGCTCAAGGACGGTCTGAACGGCATGAAGGACAAGCTCGGCGAGCTGAAGACCAAGCGCAGCGAGCTGCTCGCCCGCGCCAAGGTCGCCGAGGCGCAGACCAAGGTGCAGGACGCCATCGGCTCGATCAACGTGCTCGACCCGACCAGCGAGCTCGGCCGCTTCGAGGACAAGATCCGCCGTCAGGAGGCACTCGCCCAGGGCAAGGCCGAACTCGCGGCCTCGTCGCTGGACGCGCAGTTCGAGAGCCTCGAAGATCTCGGTGAGCTGACCGAGGTCGAGGCGCGCCTGGCCGCGCTCAAGGCCGGCAGCTCGCCGCAGGCGGCCCTCGAGTCGGAGTGAACCACAGGGGCGGGTGCACCTCGGCATCCGCCCCTCCTCTCCCTCCGGAGACCCCATGACCCGCTTCATCATCACCCCGCAATGGCAGGGCTCGCCCTCTGCGCGTGCCATGCTGCTCGTCGACGGCGCCGCGGCGATCTCCGGCGATCTGCCCCGCAGGGACACGACCACGCTCGACGTGCCGCTCGAGGCGGGCGAATCACTCGGCACCGGCATCCATCGTCTGAGCTCCCTGCTGCGGGTGCGCGAACTGCTGCGCGAGGCGATCACGGTCGCTGACGAGCCGGCCGTCGTGATCGGCGGCGACTGCAGCGTCAGCGTGTTCGCGCTGTCAGCCGTCGACACCTCTGATCTCGCCGTGCTGTGGTGCGATGCGCACCCCGACCTCCACGACGCGCAGTCCTCGCGATCCGGCGCGTTCTCGGGCATGGCGCTGCGCGCGATACTCGGCGCCGGGGAGCCGCAGCTGACGCTGTCACCCGGAATCGCAACCGAGCGCGTGATCGTGCTGGGCGCACGCAGCGTCGATGCAGCCGAGGCGCCGCGACTCGACGCGCTGGCACACGTCGCGTCGAGCGAGATCGATGCGGATGCCGTCGCTGCGGCGGTTCACGCCACCGGCGCTTCGCGGGTGTGGGTGCACATCGACGTCGACGTGCTCGATCCGTCCGAGATCGCCGGCGTCTCGGATGCGGCCCCGTTCGGCGTCACGACCGCCGCGCTGGTCGCCGCCATCAAGCGCGTGCGCGAGACTGTCCCGCTGGCCGGAGCGACGATCGCCGGCTTCGCGCCGCGTGGTCCCGACGACGCCGTGCACGACATGGGCGCGATCCTGCGCCTGATCGGCGCCGTCGCGTGAGTGAGGCCTGGCGGGTCGAGGCCGAGCGGATCCTGCAGCGGGGCCGGCGCTTCGATCGCCGTATCCCCTCGTTCCTGCTGCGGTCGCCGATCAGTCGTGTCGGCTATTGGTGGGGCACGGCCGTCGGCTGGGTGTGGGGGTCACTGTGGAGCACCGGCCCTGTGGAGCGACGCGAAGGGCTCTGGGTGTTCCGCGGCCTGCCCACGTGGGCGTTCATGCGCGGCGGGGTCTGCGTCGGCGGCTGCTTCCTCACGGGTGCGGCCGAACCCTCCGATGCGGTGCTGCGTCACGAGGCGGTGCACCGGCAGCAGTGGCTGCGCTACGGGTTCCTCATGCCCGTGCTGTACCTGTTCGCCGGACGGGATCCGATGCGCAATCGCTTCGAGATCGAGGCGGGCCTGGAGGACGGCGGATACGTGCGCAGGAAGAAGCGCGGGACTCGAACGACGAGCGGGACTCAGCCGACCGGCAGACCGTAGCGCGCGGGGGCGTGGATCGCGGCCTGATCGAGCTCGTGATGCTCGCTCAGGTGATCGATGATGTCGGCGGTGCTGAGGAACCCGCCCAGCAGCGTGACCTCGGTGCGCAGCGTCGAGTCGGGGACGTCGCACAGCATCTCGTCGGACCAGGCGATGGCCGCGCGGGTGAGCGCTTCTCCTGCGGCGATCCGACGCGACGAACCGATCGCACCCGGTCGGCGCGTGCGGGGAAGCCAGGTCACCGTCATCCGCGGCGGCGCGCAGACCGTGCCGATATCGTCAGCATCCGGCACCTCGATGAACACGCGACCGACGGCGCACAGCGGCAGCGTGGCCAGCAGCACTTCGAGCTCGGCCAGCGAGTGCTCGTCGGCGGTGATGAGGTGCTGCACGCGAGGACGACGCGCCGCGCGGCGTGCAGCGCGTGGTGCGCGGGTGCCTGCGACGGTCTCGACGGTGCTCATGATGTGACGAGTCTACACGAATGTAGGCATGCCTTACCTCATTCGACGAGGGTGGCGCGCAGGGCGTCGAGCTCCGCCGATGACAGCCCGGCCTGCCGCACATACTCGGCAACCGACCCGTAGCGCTCATCGATCTCCTCGAGCAGTGCCGACATCACGGGCGCGGGCGACTCCGTGGCGAGTTGAACGGCATGACGCGAGTCCGGCATGTGCGTGCGGAAGTACTCCACGACGGCTTCGGTGCGAGCCTTCGGCAGCAGCGAGGCGGTGAGCGCGTAGTCGGCCACCACGGCCTGGCGGTCGGCTCCGACGGCGCTCAAAGCGAGTGCCACGGTCACGCCGGTGCGATCCTTGCCCACCGTGCAGTGCACCAGCGTCGGCTCCCCTTCGGCGATCACTCGCAGGGCCTGGGCGAGCCGCTCCGAGGAGTCGTAGACCAGGTGCCGGTACATACCTGCCAGATCCATGTCCTGAACGAAGAACGAGGCGGTCGAGCCGAGGAACAGCGGGATCCGGGTCGTGCGCACCTCACTGAGCGCCGAGGGCTCGGTGCGCACCTCGCTGTCGTCTCGCAGATCGACCACGCGCCGCACACGCTGCCGCAGCAGCGCATCCCCGTCCGGGGTGAGGCGCGCCAACTGCCCCGACCTCAGCAGCCGCCCACCGCGCACGCGGGAGGCGCCGACGGGAATTCCGCCGACGTCGCGCAGGTTGGCCACTCCTGGAACCTGAAGCACGGTCATCGGGTGATCGCGATTCCGCGGCACGAGCTCATGCGTCCAGCTTAAGTGAGAGAGTGGGTGACGACCGCGAGAATGCTCGAGCGCAGTTCGACAAGCAAGCTCGCAATGTGCTGTGCGAACCGCTATATGTTACGCACTTTGGCTTGTCGTTATGATCCCGCATTTCCTGGAGACCTGCGACGGATAGGAGAATATCGCCGTGGCACACGACACCGATGAGTTCCGGTACCTGCCGTCCCAAGCGCAGACGCTGGGCACGCCGCTTCCGCACGCGGAGCGGCTCACGCACACCCTCGCGGACGGGCGGATGCTGAGCGCACTCCGCTACGGCACGGACGCCCCCGAGGTGACCCTGCTGCACGGCGCCGGCCTCAACGCGCACACCTGGGACAACGTCGCCCTGCTGCTGGGCCGTCCGCTGCTCGCGATCGACCTCGCCGGACACGGTGATTCCTCCTGGCGCGACGACGCCGACTACTCCCCCGCTTCCCTCGCCGCCGATGTCGCGCACGCCATGCAGGCATGGTCGGCGCAGCACCAGGTGCTGATCGGGCACTCCCTCGGCGGTCTCACCGCCGCGGTCGTCGCCGACCGGCATCCGGAGCTCGTCGACGAGCTCGTGCTCGTCGATGTCGTCCCCGGACTCGACACCGACGCGGCACCCTCCGTGCTGCGCGAGTTCTACACGGTCACCGACTTCGACAGCCGCGACGACGCCGTGGAGCGTGCCGAGTCGTTCGGTTTCGGCGGCACCAGGGAAGACACCGAACGCGGGGTCTTCTTCAACACGCGCGTGCGCGAGGACGGCCGCGTGGAGTGGAAGCATCACTTCGCCCGGATCATCGGACACGCCTTCGATGCGCTGAACGCGGCGAATCGGGCATCCGACGGCGATCCCTGGACCCACCTCACCGGCGTGCAGGCGCCGGTGACCCTGGTGCGCGGCTCACGCGGGTTCCTGCGCGACGACGACGTCGCGGAGTTCTCCCGCAGGCTGCCCTCGGCATCCGTCATCGCCGTCGACGCCGGGCACAACGTCCAAGAGACCGCACCGGCGTTCCTCGCCGACCTCGCCACCACCGTCCTGAACCGAACACGTCGCTGACCCGCGCGACGCCTCCACAGCACCCTCCGAGAGGATCGACCTTGCCTTCCATCCCCACCCGCCGAACGGCCCGCTTCGCCGCCGTCGGCCTGCTCGCCGCCGGAGCGCTCGTGCTGAGCGCCTGCACCGGCGGCACCGCCGAGCCGACACCCACCGCCACAGGCGCGCCCGACCCCGACGCCAGCCTCACGGTGGGTCTGGTGCTCGAGCCGACGAACCTCGACATCCGTCACACCAGCGGGGCGGCCCTCGAGCAGATCCTCGTCGACAACATCTACGAGGGACTGGTCACCCGCACGCAGGACAACGAGATCACCGAGCGGCTGGCCAGCTCGTACGAGATCTCGCCCGACGGCCTCACCTACACGTTCACCCTCAACGAGGGCATCACGTTCCACGACGGCGCCGCACTCACCTCCGCCGACGTCGTCGCCTCGTATCAGACGGTGAAATCGGATGCCTCGGTGCAGGGCAACGCGCAGTTCGCCGGCGTGACGGCGATCACCGCCCCCGATCCCGCCACGGTCGTGATCACGCTCGCGCAGCCCGATCAGAACTTCCTGTTCACCCTGACCGGCCCGGCGGGACTCGTCTTCAAGAAGGACGACGGCACCGACCTGAAGACGGCCGAGAACGGCACGGGCCCCTACGTGCTGAACCGCTGGACCAAGGGCAACTCGATCACGTTCGACCGCTTCGACGAGTACTGGGGCGAGACCGCGACGCTGGGTGAGGTCGTGTTCCAGTACATCCCCGACTTCACGGCCGGCGTCAACGCCGCGCTCGACGGCACCCTCGACGTGCTGACCGCCGTCGACCCGAACCTCGTCTCGCAGCTCGAGGATGACGGCGGGTTCCTCATCACCACCGGGCGCACCACCGACAAGGCCACCCTCGCGTTCAACAACGCCAAGGCCCCGCTCGACGACGTCAAGGTGCGCGAGGCGCTGCGTCTGGCCATCGACCACGAGGCACTCGTCGAGGCGGTCGGGGCCGGCCAGACCCTGTACGGTCCGATCCCCGAACTCGACCCCGGCTACCAGGACCTGTCGGACCTGGCGCCGTACGACCCGGCGAAGGCGCAGCAGCTGCTCGAGGAGGCCGGCCACGAGAACCTCGACCTCACCCTGACCATTCCGTCGTTCTACGGCACGACCGTGGCTCAGGTGCTGATCTCGGACTTCGCGAAGGTCGGCGTCTCGCTCGAGGTCGACCGCGTGGAGTTCGCCACCTGGCTCGAAGACGTCTACACCAACCACGACTACGAGCTGAGCTTCGTGCTGCACGTCGAGCCGCGTGACTTCGGCAACTGGGCGAACCCCGACTACTACTTCGGCTACGACAACGCCGAGGTGCAGCGCCTGTACGCCGAGTCGCAGACCGAGATCGATCCCGAGCGCTCCGCCGAGCTGCTCGCCGAGGCCGCCCGCCTCGTCTCCGAGGACCACGCCGCCGACTGGCTGTACAACGGCGAGACGCTGACCGCGCTGGTCCCCGGCGTCGACGGCTTCCCCGAGGACTCGATCAACTCGCGCATCGACCTCACCGGCGTCACCAAGACCGCAGACTGACCGGTGCTCCGCTACGCGCTCACACGAGGAGCCCTGCTGATCGCAGGGCTCCTCGTGTCGAGCGTGGTGATCTTCCTCACCCTGCGGGTGCTCCCCGGCGACGTCGCGCAGCTCATCGCCGGCACGCAGGCCAGTCCTGAGACGGTCCAGGCGCTGCGCGAGTCGCTGGGACTCGACAAGCCCCTGATCACGCAGTACCTCGATTGGATCGGCGGCGTCGTGCGCGGCGACCTCGGCACCTCCCAGCTCAGCGGCGCATCGGTGTCCGAGGAGCTGCTCGAGAAGTCGCGCGTGACCGTGCCGCTGGGCATCATGGCGCTGACCATCGCCCTGCTGATCGCGGTGCCGTTCGGCATCGTCTCCGCCCTGCTGCGCGGGCGCGCCGGCGGCACCGCGATGAGCATCGGAGCCCAGGCCGTCGCCGCCGTGCCGGTGATCTGGGCCGGCATGATGCTCGTCGTCGTCTTCGCGCACTGGCTGGGCTGGCTGCCTGCGCAGGGGTTCCCCCGCAGCGGCTGGTCGACTCCGGCGCAGGCGTTCGAGGCGCTGCTGCTGCCCGCCCTGACCATCGGCCTGGTCGAAGGGGCGATGCTCATGCGCTTCGTGCGCAGCGCCACGCTGCAGGCCGCCGGCCAGGACTTCGTGCGCACCGCCGCGGCCAAAGGGCTCACGCGTCGCCAGGCTCTGGTGCGGCACGGCATCCCCGCCGTCGGGCTGTCGATCGTCACCGTCCTCGGCCTGCAGGTGGCGGGCATCATCGTCGGATCGGTCGTCGTCGAGCAGCTCTTCACCCTGCCCGGCATCGGTCGGATGCTGGTGGCCGATGTCGGCACGCGCGACCTGGTGAAGGTGCAGAGCGAGCTGCTGGTGCTCACCGGCTTCGTGCTGATCATCGGCTTCATCGTCGACCTCGTGCACCATGCCGTCGATCCCCGGCAGAGGGAGGCCGCATGATGCCCCGCTGGCTGCGTGCGCTGCTGTCCTCGGCGACGGGGGTGTTCGGCGTGGTCGTCGTGCTGCTGATCGCGCTGACCGCGCTCACGTCGCTGCTGTGGACGCCCTTCGACCCGATGCTCGCCGATGTGAGGAACCGGTGGTCGCCACCGGGCTGGCCGCATCTGCTCGGCACAGACGCCACCGGACGCGACATCCTCAGTCTGCTGATGGCCGGTGCCAGGACGACCGTCTTCGTTGCCGTCGGCGCCGGGATCGTGGCCACCGTCGTCGGCGTGCTGCTCGCCGCGCTCGGCGCGCTCACCGCCCGGTGGATGCGCGAGACGGTCGCGGTGCTCGTCGACATCCTGATCGCCTTCCCCGTGCTGATGATCGCGATGATGATCTCGGCCGTCTGGGGCGGATCGCTGTGGGTGGTGGTGTTCTCGGTCGGCATCGGCTTCGGCGTGAGCATCGCGCGAGTGACCCGCCCCGAGCTGAGACGCGTGCAGAAGAGCGACTTCGTGCTGGCGGGACGCGCCAGCGGGCTGTCCACGGGACAGAACCTGGTGCGTCACCTGCTGCCCAACGTCGCCCCGGTGTTCATCGTGCAGCTGTCATGGTCGATGGCCGTGGCCGTGCTCGCCGAGGCCGGCCTGTCGTATCTGGGCTTCGGCGCCTCTCTCACCGAGGCGTCGTGGGGCACGCTGCTGGCCGAGCTGCAGCGCTACATCGGCGTGCATCCGCTCACCGTCGTGTGGCCGGGCCTCGCGATCACCGTCACCGTGCTCGGGCTGAACCTGCTCGGCGACGCCCTGCGCGAGGCGACCGACCCCACGCTGTCGACCCGCGCAGCGCAGACCCATCTGCCGGAGGTAGTCGCATGAGTCTGCAGGTGAACGACCTGGTCGTGGAGATCCGCGGTAAGCGGGTGCTCGACGGTGTCTCCTTCGAGGTCGCCGACGGCCAGAGGCTGGGCCTCATCGGAGAGTCCGGGTCGGGCAAGTCGCTGACCGCCCTCGCCGTGCTCGGACTGCTGCCGGAGGGGGCGACCGCCCACGGCAGCATCCGATGGAACGGCACCGAGGTGCTGGGCATGCCCGATCGCGACCACGCGGCGCTCCGCGGCGATGAGATCGGCATGATCTTCCAGGAGCCGCGCACGGCCCTCAACCCGATCCGCACCGTGGGGCGCCAGATCGCCGAGGCGGTGCGCATCCACGAGCGCATCGGCCGTCGTGAGGCCCGCCAGCGGGCCGTCGCCGAGGCCGCCCGGGTGCACCTGCCCGAACCGCAGTCGATCGTCGGCCGCTACCCGCACCAGCTCTCCGGCGGGCAGCGCCAGCGGGTCGCGATCGCCATGGCGCTGGCGTGCCGGCCCCGTCTGCTGATCGCCGACGAACCCACCACCGCCCTGGATGTGACGATCCAGGCCGAGGTGCTGCGGCTGCTGCTGTCCCTGGTGGCGGAGCATGGCATGTCACTGGTGTTCATCACCCACGACCTGGCGGTGCTCTCGCAGGTGGCGACCCACGGTGTGGTGCTCGATGAGGGCAGGGTCGTCGAGTCCGCCCCGATCGAGACCCTGCTGGGAGAGCCCTCATCGCCGGTCACCCGGGCGCTGCTGCGTGACGCGACCGCCACGCTGTGGCGCCCCGACGGGAGTGCGTCATGAGTCTGATCCGCGCCGAGGCGCTCAGCCGCAGCTTTCCCGTGCCGCGGCGGCACCTGTTCGAGAAGAGCCGCACGAACACAGCGCTCCACCCGACCGACCTCGAGATCGCCGAGGGAGAGTCGCTCGGCCTGATCGGCGAATCGGGTTCGGGAAAGTCGACCCTGGTGCGGCTGCTGCTCGGTCTCGACCGTCCCACGAGCGGGCAGGTGCAGGTCGACGACCGTGCGGTGGACGCGACCGCATCCGCCCGCGAACTGCGCTGGCTGCGCCGGCAGACCGGACTGGTCTTCCAGGACCCGTACGCCTCCCTCGATCCGCGCATGACCGCGGGGCAGATCATCGCCGAGCCGCTGTGGGCACTCGACATCCCCGGTGACCGGCGCGCGCGAGTGCGCGAGGTGCTCGTGCAGGTCGGCCTGGAGGCCGATATGGCCGACCGCCACCCGCATGAGTTCTCGGGAGGGCAGCGACAGCGCATCGCCATCGCCCGCGCGATCGTGCACCGGCCGCGCATCCTGGTGGGCGACGAGCCGATGTCGGCGCTCGATGTGACGGTGCGCGCCCAGGTGCTGGCCCTGTTCGAGCAGCTGCGCGCCGAAGAGGGACTCACCCTGATCCTCGTCTCGCACGACATCGGACTGGTGCAGAACCTCAGCGACACAGTGGCCGTGATGAAGGACGGCCGCGTCGTCGAGCACGGGACGACGAATGCCGTCCTGCGCCGCCCACAGCAGGAGTACACCCGCGCGCTGCTCGCCGCGATCCCGGTGATCCCCGGCCGGGACTGAGCCCGCCGCGGCACTGAATCCAGCGCAGCGCCGAGCTCAGAGACTCTTCTGCAGCAGGTGCACGCCCAGCTCGAGGCCGAGCTTGTGCCCGACATCGGTCAGACGTCCGGCGTCGGCGAACCCGGCGCGCCGGTGCAGCGCGATCGAGGCCTCTGCACCGCGATCGGCGATCACGGCGATGACCTGACGCAGGCCCGCCTCACGACACGACTCCAGGAAGCGTGCGAGCAGCATGCCGCCGACCCCGCGGCCCGCCGCGGATGGGTCGAGGTAGATCGAGTTCTCGATCGTGCGCCGGTAGGCCGCCTTCGGCGACCACGGCTGACCGAGCGCATAGCCGCACACCACGCCGTCGGTCTCGGCGATGAGGAACGGGATGCCCGCGGCCTCGATCCTGGCGCGCTTGGCCGCCCAGTCGGCCGGCGTGGACTCCACCTCGTCGAAGGTCGCGGTGGACGCCCGCACGTAGTGGTTGTAGATCTCGCAGATCGCGGGGATGTCAACATCCGACACCGCACGGATCGTGGGCGCGCTCACGGCTCGCCGTCCACCCGCCAGTCGACCGGCTCGGCGCCCTGCTGGGCGAGGAGCGCGTTCGCGCGCGAGAACGGACGCGATCCGAAGAAACCGCGCCGCGCCGACAGCGGCGACGGATGCGCCGACTCGATCACCGGCACATCGCCCAGCAGCGGCTTGAGCCCCGCCGCATCGCGGCCCCACAGGATGGCCACCAGCGGACGGTCGCGGGCGACGAGCGCACGGATCGCGAGCTCGGTCACCGCCTCCCAGCCCCAGCCGCGATGGGATGCTGCGGCTCCTGGCCGCACGGTGAGCACCCGGTTCAGCAGCAGCACGCCCTGATCGCTCCAGGCGGTGAGATCGCCGTGCGGTGCGGGCGGGATGCCCAGATCGCTCTGGCGCTCCTGGTAGATGTTGCCGAGACTGCGCGGCAGCGGCCGCACGTGCCGATCGACGGCGAACGACAGACCGATCGGATGCCCGGGTGTGGGGTACGGATCCTGTCCGGTGATCAGCACGCGCACCTCGTCCAGGGGACGCTGGAAGGCCCGCAGCACGTGCGCGCCGTCGGGCAGGTAGCCGAGACCGGCCGCCTGCTCGGCGCGCAGCCGCTCCCCCAGTTCGGTGATGATCGGCTGCACGGGTGCGAGCGCGCGCGCCCAGCCGTCGTCGATGAGTCCGGCCTCGGCCAGTTCCGCCAGGCTGCGCGGCATCAGTCGACGTCGGTGCGCACGTGCAGCGGCCCGCGGGCCAGCAGGTGCTGCGCGGACTGCGCGACCGGTCGCATCGTCACCAGGTCGAGGTTGACGCGGCGCGGGGCGCTCAGCGCGTAGGCGATCACGTCGGCGACGTCCTCCGCCAGCAGCGGCTCGTCGACGCCGGCGTAGACGGCTTCGGCCGCGACGCTGTCGCCGCCGAGTCTGTTGAGGGTGAACTCCTCGGTGTGCACCATGCCAGGGGCGATCTCCACGACGCGGATCGGCTCGCCGTTCAGCTCCTGTCGCAGCACCTTCACCAGCATCCCCTCGGCGGCCTTCGCCGCGTTGTAGCCGGCGCCGCCGGGATAGGGCGTCTGCGCCGCGGTCGAGGTGACGAACACCGTGTCGGCGTGGCCGTCGCTCGAGGCGGCCTTGCGCAGCAGCGGCAGGATGCCCGCCACCAGGCGCTGGGTCGCGAGCACGTTCGCGTCGTACATCCACTGCCAGTCCGCGACGGAGCCCTCTTCGACGCTGTCGGTGCCGCGGGCGCCGCCGGCGACCTGCACCAGCGCGTGCACGGGGCCGGAGCGCCGCAGCTCTTCGATGAGCGCATCGACGGCAGCCTGGTCGGTGAGATCGCAGGCGATCGCCGAAGCGCCGGTCTCCTCGGCGAGCGCGGTCAGCCGCTGCTCGCGTCGCGCGACCCCGACGACATCCCAGCCCTGCGCGCGCAGCGCGCGCACGGTCGCCTCCCCGATCCCGGTGCTTGCTCCGGTCACCACGGCACGTCTGTTCACCATGTGTCCACCGTACGACCTTTCGGGCCTACACCTCGATTCAGGGACTGTTACGTAACATTTCCGATCGCTTGTTGACGCACGGGCGCATCCGTACTGTCGGTGTCAGGCATCCGCCGCACGACCTCCTACCCGAACCCTGACCCTTGGGAGAAACCTCATGTCCGCAGCTGACAACTGGCGCTTCGAGACCAAGCAGATCCACTCGGGCGCAGCCCCCGACCCGGTGACCAAGTCGCGCGCCACCCCGATCTACCAGACCACCTCCTACGTGTTCGACAACGCCGACCACGCCGCGAACCTGTTCGCCCTCGCGGAGTTCGGCAACATCTACACCCGCATCCAGAACCCCACGCAGGACGTGCTCGAGCAGCGCCTCGCCGCGCTCGAGGGCGGCACGGGAGCACTGGTGCTCTCCAGCGGCCAGGCGGCATCCACCTTCGCGATCCTGAACATCGCGCAGGCCGGCGACCACTTCGTCGCGTCCAGCTCGATCTACGGCGGCACGTACAACCTGTTCAAGTACACGCTCGCGAAGCTCGGCGTCGAGGTCACGTTCGTCGAGAACCAGGACGACATCGACGAGTGGCGCGCCGCGGTGCGACCGAGCACCAAGCTGCTGTTCGCCGAGACCATCGGCAACCCTAAGATCAACGTGCTCGACATCCGCGCCGTCGCCGATGTGGCCCACGAGAACGACGTGCCGCTGATCGTCGACAACACGATCGCCACCCCGTACCTGATCCGCCCGTTCGAGCACGGCGCCGACATCGTCATCCACTCGGTCACCAAGTTCCTCGGCGGCCATGGCACCACCATCGGCGGCGCGATCATCGACGGCGGCACCTTCAAGTGGTCCGAGCACGTCGACAAGTTCCCCGGCCTCACCGAGCCCGACCCGTCGTACCACGGCGCGAGCTACACGACCGCGGTCGGCGACGGGCTCGCGTACATCATCAAGGCGCGCGTGCAGCTGCTGCGCGACCTCGGCTCGGCCATCGCGCCGCAGAGCGCGTGGAACCTGATCCAGGGCATCGAGACCCTCTCGCTGCGCATCGAGCGTCACGTGCAGAACGCGCAGGAGATCGCCGAGTGGCTCGACAACCACGACGACGTCGCCGCGGTGAACTACTCGGGTCTGCCCTCCTCGCCCTGGTACGCCAAGGCCAACGAGTACGCGCCCAAGGGCGTCGGCGCCGTGCTGTCGTTCGAGCTGAAGGGCGGTGTCGAGGCCGGTCGCGAGTTCGTCAACAGCCTGTCGCTGTTCAGCCACCTCGCCAACATCGGCGACGTGCGCTCGCTGGTGATCCACCCGGCATCGACCACCCACTCGCAGCTCTCGCCCGAGCAGCAGCTCACGGCGGGCGTCACTCCCGGTCTGGTGCGCCTCTCGGTCGGTCTCGAGAACGTCGACGACCTCAAGGCCGACCTCGACCAGGCGCTCGCGGCCGCGCGTCGCGTCGCGGAGGCCGCGCGCGCCTGATCGCGCGTCCGGTCGCACACCAGCATCCGCCGAGGCCCCCTCTGGCCGCCGGCGCCCCCTCTGCCACACGCAGGCCAAAGGGGGCGCCGATGCGCAGAGGGGGCCTCGGCATGTGCACTCGTTGTGCACTCGTTGTGCACTCGTTGTGCACTCGCTCTGCACGATTCGGCGCGGTGCGCGAGTTGTGCACAGTTGCCGGGATCCGGACGCCACGCCGTCCGCCCAGGCGGCAGACTCCGGGGATGCCGAAATCCGTCGACCTCTCCAGCGCACGCCGGCTGCTCTTGTCGCGCGATCAGTTGATCGCGGCGGGACACAGTGAACGCGAGATACGCGAGCGCGTCTCCGGCAAGCAGCTGGTGCGCCTGCGCCGGGGGAGATACGTGGATGCCTCCGAATGGAGCGATCTGTGGAACGAGGGCAAGCACCTGCTGCACGTGCTCGCCCTCCACGACAACGCAGGCCCCACGCGTCCCGTGTTCTGGGGTCCATCGGCGGCCGTGTTGCACGGGCTTCCGCTGTACCGTCTGGCTCCGGCAAACGTCCACACGGTCATCCAGACAGCACGCCACGGTCGTTCGCGCGCCAAGGTCGTCCTCCACAACGTGCAGTGCCCCGGAGACGACATCGTCGAGGTGGACGGGATGCTCTGCACGTCACCGGATCGAACCGTCCTCGACCTCGCCTGCAGCACCGCACCCGCCACGGGGCTGTCGGCGGCGGATGCCGCGCTGCGTCGTGAAGCGGTGAGCGGCCACCATCATGATCCCGATAGCGCCGACGCGTGGCATGCCCGACTCGCGCACCGCGCCGGATCCACCAGCGTCAGGGGCATCCGCAAGGCGCGCGACATCCTCGGCTTCGCCGATGGCCGCGCGCAACTGCCGGGTGAGAGCGTGAGTCGCCTGCACCTGCGCACGCTCGGATATCGCGGCTACCGACTCCAAGAGCATGTCGTCGGTCCGATCGGCGAAGACTACTGGCTCGACTTCGCCTTTCCGAGATCGCGCATGTTCGGAGAATTCGATGGCGAGGGCAAGTATCTCAACGAGGAGATGCGCCAGGGCAAGTCCCTCGAAGACGTTCTGCTCGCTGAGAAGCATCGTGAGGATGCTGTTCGCGGAGTCACCAACTGGGGATTCGCGCGCTGGGGCTCGGAGCACGTCCGCACCGTTGATCTGTTCGCTCAGCGTCTGCGCGCGTTCGGCATCCATCCTCCCTGCTGAGTCCCGAGCCGGCGCCCCCTCGCACCGTCCGCGCCCCCTCTGAGATGCGCAGTTGCAAGGGGGCGCGGACGCGCAGAGGGGGCCTCGGCGAACGTGGGACCGGGAGACGACTCCCGTAACCTGCCGGCCGCACCCGCGGGTACGGGCGACAATGGACACATGGACTGGCAGACGACCTCTGAGGACACGGTGCCATCGGCGCCCGTGACCGAAGCCGATGTGCGTCTGCTGCGCGCCCGACCGCCCGCCACCGGCGCCTGGCGCGACGGAGATCCCGCCGGGGGCCGCCGCTTCACCTTCCTGGGCGACTTCCGCACCGAGAACGGCGACGCCCTGCCCGCCGCCCGGCTGGCCTGGGAATCGTGGGGCGAGCTGAACGCCGCCCGCGACAATGCGATCCTCATCCTGCACGCGCTCACCGGCGACAGCCATGTGCGCGGCGACGCCGGCGCCGGGCATCCGACCGCCGGCTGGTGGCACGACATCGTCGGGCCGGGCGCGGCGATCGACACCGACCGGTGGTTCGTGATCGCCCCGAACATGCTCGGCGGATGCCAGGGCTCGACCGGCCCCGCCAGCATCGCCCCCGACGGGCGCGAATGGGCCTCACGGTTCCCGTACCTGACGATCCGTGATCAGGTAGGCGCCCAGATCCGCCTCGCCGACGAGCTCGGCATCGAGCGCTGGGCGGCGGTGATCGGCGGCTCGATGGGCGGCATGCACGCCCTGGAATGGGCGGTCATGGAGCCCGATCGCGTCGAGCGGCTCGCGGTGCTCTCCTCTCCCCCTGTGACCACGGCCGACCAGCTCGCCCTGAACTTCGTGCAGCTCGAGACGGTGCGCATGGATCCGCGGTTCGCGGGCGGCGAGTACTACGACGCCGGCCTGGGTGAAGGTCCGCACCGCGGCCTCGCGCTGGCGCGGCGCATGGCGCTGCTGAACTACCGCAGCCCGATCGAGCTGAACCAGCGCTTCCAGCGCTCCTGGCAGTCGGGGGTGTCGCCGCTGGGTCGCGGAGGGCGCTTCGCTGTCGAGTCGTACCTCGACTTCCACGGCAACAAGTTCACCCGTCGCTTCGATGCGAACAGCTACATCACGGTCGTCGAGGCGATGAACTCGCACGACATCGGGCGCGACCGCGGCGGCGTCGAGCAGGCGCTGCACACCGTCACCGCGAAGACGCTGGTGCTCGGCATCGACACCGATCGGCTGTTCCCCGTCGACGGGCAGCAGCGCATCGCGCGCAGCATCCCGAATCTGATCGGCGACGAGGCGGTCGTGCTGACCAGCGACTTCGGGCACGACGGCTTCCTCATCGAGACCGACCCGGTCGGCGAGCACCTGGAGCGACTGCTCACGTCGTGACCCGCGCTGCTCAGCGTCGCTCGTACACCCACGGCAGCGCGTCCATGATCAGGCGGTGCCTGGCACCCGCGGCACCGGGGACATCGGGATAGTCCTCATCACCGGCCCACATCGCCCGCATGCCCGTCGGCGTGGCCAGCATCCGCGTCTCATAGGTCGGCACGTCGCCGGCGCCGGCGACGGCGAGCGCCTCGTCGACGGTGCGGTGCGCGAGCAGTGCATGCAGTGTCACCCAGGTCGGCGGGAAGAGCGTGAGCGCGCCCTCGGCGTGCGCATCGAAAGCGCGCCGTGGCGTCATCCAGGCCGCCTCGTCGATCTCGCCGGGATTCGGATGCACGTCATCGCCGTGTTCGCGGGCGAGGAAGAACCACGTGCGGAACCGCACCGGGGTCTCAGCCGGCGGCACCCAGCACGACAGCGGCACCAGCGAGTGCACGCGGATGCCGGCCTCCTCGCGCGTCTCGCGCACGGCGGCGTTGCGCGCAGACGCCGACTCGTCGTCGGCGCCGTCGCGGTCGGCGGGATCGACGCGTCCGCCGGGGAACACCCACGCGTTCGCGAACGAGCCGGTTGCGGGACGCCGCAGCAGCAGCGTCTCCAGACCGTCACGACCGTCGCGCAGCACGACGGCGGTGCCAGCGAGGCGGATGCCCGTGCCGGCGCCCTGGGTTCCGCTCGGTCGATCCGGCGCGGGATGCTGCGGGGTGCTCATCCCGTCACTCTACGACGGGACCGGAACCCCGGACGCGCTACGCCGCGATCGTTGCCAGGGCGCCCGCACGGCGCCCCTCGACGCGGTACGACACCACCGCGATCAGCAGACCCGCCGCCGCGAGCGCGGCCCCTACCCAGGCCGGTGCGGTGAATCCCCAGCCCAGGGCGATCACTGAGCCGCCGAGCAGCGCCCCGAGGCTGTTGCCCACGTTCAGCGCCGAGTGGTTCAGCGCCGCGGCGATCGATTGGTTGTCGCCGGAGACGTCCATCAACCGCGTCTGGATCGTCGGGCTGAGCACCGACGAGACGAGGCCGACGATCACCACCAGCAGGCCGAGGGTGAGGATCCACGGCGATACCAGTGCGAGCACCGAGAACACGATGGCCATGGTGCCCAGGCCCCACAGCAGCGTGCGCCGCAGGTCGATGTCGGCGAGATGCCCGCCGATGAGGTTGCCGATGGTCATGCCGATGCCCATCAGCACCAGCACGATCGGCACCGCCCAGTCAGCGGCACCAGCCACTTCGGTGACCAGGGGCGCGATGTAGCTGTACACCGCGAAGAACCCGCCGAATCCGATCGCTCCCACGCCGAGCGTGAACCACACCTGTCCGACGCAGAACACCCCGAGCTCCTCGCGCATCGTGCGGCCGGGCGAACCCGGATGCGCGGGCACGTAGCGGGCGATGCACAGTGTGCCGACCGCGAAGACCAGAGCGACCACGGCGAAGGCGGCGCGCCAGCCCCACTGCTGGCCGAGGAACGTGCCCAGCGGCACGCCGACCACGTTGGCGAGCGTGAGGCCCGTGAGGATGAATGCCACGCCCTTGGCGCGGTTGCCCGGACCCATCACGTCGGCGGCGACGAGCGCGCCGATGCCGAAGTACGCCCCGTGCGGCAGCCCGGCCAGCAGCCGCGAGACGGCGACCAGCTCGAAGGTCGGCAGCACCACGGTGAGGGCGTTGAACAGCGTCAGAGCGAGGGCCAGCACGATCATCACCCGATGGCGGGGGAAGCGCGCGGCGAATCCGGCGATCGTGGGAGCGCCGATCACGACGCCCAGCGCGTACAGCGAGATCAGCCAGCCGGCCCGGCTCAGCGCCTCTTCGGGGCTCGCGGCCCACAGTGCGGGCAGCAGGTCGGCGGCGATGTCGGGCAGCAGGCCCATGATGACGAATTCGGTCATGCCGATGCCGAAGCTGCCGATGGCGAGGGAGAGGAGCGCCCTCTTCGCCGCACCCCTCGAGGATGTCGAGGGAGTCACCCCACGATGCTACCGGTATCGAGACCTACCGATCTTCTGAGGCGTCGATCGCCGCCTCGAGACGGTCGATCTTGCCGGTCAGCTCTCCCTCGAAACCCGGCCGGATGTCGGCCTTGAGCACCAGTGACACCCGCGAGCCGAACGGCAGCACGGCCTCGGTGGCGCGCTTGACCACGTCCATCACGGTGTCCCAGTCGGGGCCCTCGATCTCGGTGAACATGCTGGTGGTGCGGTGTGACAGTCCGGAAGCGCGCACGACCCGGACGGCGGCGGCGACGGCGTCGTGCACCGAGGCGTCGGCATTGCCGGATCCGGACGGTGCGACGGAGAAAGCGACGAGCATGGTTCCTTCTTTCGGTTCAGCGGTTCAGCGGTTCGAGGTTCGTTGGTGTGTGGATGCGGAGCGCGCGGACAGCGGCGTCCGCGCGATGGCGCGCACGGACAGCACCAGCAGGACGATCAGCCCCGCGTTGCGCAGGGTGATCAGCGTCACCGGCAGCAGGTGCGCGTTCAGCAGACCGTCGTAGGTCAGGGGATACACGGCGAAGGTCAGTGCGCACAGCATCAGCACGAGCGCGGTCGGCGTCTGCGAGCGCGAGCGGTCGAAGACGATCCACAGGATCACCGGCGCGATCAGCCAGGTCTGGAACTGCGGCGATCCCACCTTGTTAGTCACGATCAGCGCGGTGACAAGGCCCATCGACAGTGCGGGCAGCAGACGCTGCCACGACGCCCCGCGGCGCGCGCGCCAGAAACCGAGCAGCAGCATCCCCGCGACCACCACCATCATCAGCGGGGTCAGCAGCCACGCCACCAGGTCGGCTCCGGGAGCGCGGATCTGGAAGGTGAGGATCTCGAAGCTGTAGTCGATCACCGCCGCGCCCGAGGCCGCCAGCCACAGGAACGGCGTCGCCGCGACGGCCTCGATCTGCAGTCCGCGCCCACCCTGCGTGGTCAGGAAGCCGAACAGCTCCCGGTCCGCGCCGAGCAGGAAGAACACCGCGATCAGCGCGACCGATACGCCGGCCGCGGTCAGCATCACGCGCCACGCGCGACGACCCGCGGCCACCGCTGCCAGCACGAGCGCGCCCGGCCACACCTTCACCCACGCTCCGACGGTCAGCAGCGCCGCCCCGACCGCGGGACGCCTGCCCAGCCACACGCCGCCCACGACCGCCAGCGGCACGGTGACGGCGTCGATGCGGTACGGCGCGATCGGTCCGAGCAGCAGCAGCGCTGCGGTCCAGAACCAGCCCGCGGCGCGGCGCCTGCGTGCCCGCCCCCGCCCGACCAGCACCGCGAAGGCGAGCAGGTCGCCGACCGTGATCAGCACGGCCCAGCCGATGAGATACGCGGCATCGATGCCGAGCACCGGCTCGAGGGGAACCGCCAGCAGCTGGCTGATCAGCATGGGCACGAGGGCGAGCTGCGGGTACACCCAGGTCGCGGTGATGCCCATCACCGCTCCCCCGCTCAGTGCCGCCGCCGACCACGGTTCGTACACCAGCACGACGTCGCCCATCGGCTGGTTCGGCAGCACCCAGCCGAGCCAGGCCACGAGCACGTGGGTGGCTGCGAAGGCGCTCCACAGCGCCGCCGTGCGCAGCTTCATCCGAGTCGCTCTGCGCTCACGAGAGCAGCTCCGCGATCGCCGAGGGCAGCGCCTCGGCGACGTCGAGGGCGACGATCGGATGCCCGACGGCGCCGCCCACCGCCCCGGATGCCCGCGCGGCGGCGTACCCGTGCAGCCACGCGCCCGCTGCCGCCGTCTCAGTGTGCGGTCGGTCGGGGTTCGCGGCCAGCAGCGTGCCCAGTATTCCGGCGAGCACGTCTCCGGTGCCGGCGGTGGCGAGCCAGGCTGGTGCGTCGCCGACGACGATGGACTCCGCGCCGGGACCGGCGACGACGGTGCGCGCGCCCTTCAGCAGTACGGTCGCCCGCACCCGCTCGGCCGTCTCGGCGGCGGCGGCGATCCGTGCATCCTCCGTCTCGAGATCCACATCGGGCAGGTCGAGCATGCCGCGGAGTCGGGCCAGCTCGCCCGCGTGCGGTGTGAGCACCACCGGTGCCACGGCCGCATCGGCGAGATCCAGCGCTCCGGCATCGACGACGACGGGCGCGGAACCGGCGAGGATGTGGCCCAGTGCCGCCTGTTCGTGATCGCTGCGATGCGCAGCATCCGTTCCCGATCCGATCACCCACGCACCCACGCGGGTGTCGCCGATATCGGTGCCCGCGACCGTCTCGGGACGGCGCGCGAGCACGGCGTCGACGGCGCCGCCCACGTACCGCACATAGCCGGCGCCGGTGCGCCACGCCGCCTCGACGCCCAGCACGGCGGCGCCCGGATAGGCCGCCGATCCGGTGCGCAGGGCGACCACGCCCCTGGTGTACTTGTCATCGCGCGCGGTGGGCACGGGCAGCAGGCCGACGGTGTCGTCTCGTGTCCACTCCCGCACCATGCCTCCACGCTAGCCGGTGCACCGCCGATGGCGCCGCGATAACGTCATACGGTGAGCCTGCTCTTCTCTCCCATGACCGTGCGCGAGCGCACCTTCCGCAATCGCCTGTGGGTGTCGCCCATGTGCATGTACAGCGCCGTCGACGGACTGCCGCAGAGCTGGCACCGAGGGCATCTGTCGCAGTTCGCCTCCGGCGGGGCGGGGCTCATCCTCGCCGAGGCGACCGCGGTGGCTCCGGAGGGGCGCATCTCGCCGCGCGACACCGGGCTGTGGACCGACGAGCAGCGCGACGCATGGGCTCCGATCGTCGACGAGGTGCATGACCGCGGTGCGCTGATCGGCGTGCAGCTCGCGCACGCCGGTCGAAAGGCATCGACCTGGTGGCCGTGGGCCGAGCAGCGCGGATCGGTGCCACCCGAGCAGGGCGGCTGGACGACGGTCGCGCCCTCGGCCATTGCCTTCGAGGGGTTCGCCGCACCGCGTGCACTGGACGCCGCCGGCATCGAGCGCGTCGTCACCGGTTTCGCCGAGGCCGCCCGTCGCGCCGTCGCCGCCGGGTTCGACGTGCTCGAGGTGCACGGTGCGCACGGCTACCTGCTGCACCAGTTCCTGTCGCCGCTGTCGAACCTGCGCACCGACGAGTACGGTGGCACGCTGCCCGATCGCGCTCGCCTGCTGCTGCGGGTGCTGCGCGCGGTGCGCGAGGCGGCCGGTCCCGGCATCCCGGTCTTCGTGCGCATCTCGGCCACCGATCACGCCGACGGCGGATTCACGCCCGACGAGGCGTCGCAGGTCGGGCTCTGGGCCGTCGAGGCCGGCGCCGACCTGGTGGACGTCTCCAGCGGCGGGCTGGTCGCCCATCAGCGCATCGACGTGCATCCCGGGTACCAGGTGCCGCTCGCCGCAGCGGTGCGCGCGGGCGGTGTGGTGCGCACCGGCGCGGTCGGCATGATCACGTCGGGGGCGCAGGCCGAGCAGGTGCTCGCCTCCGGCGCCGCCGACGCGGTGTTCGCCGGACGCGAGTGGCTGCGAGACCCGCATTTCGCGCTGCGCGCCGCGCACGAACTCGACGCGGACGTGGCCTGGCCGGAGCAGTACGTGCGGGCCCGCTGGCGCTGACCGGCGCGCCCCGGCATCCGAGGTCGCGCCGCGGCACCGAGGTCGCGCCGCGGGGCCGGAACCCGGCATCCGACGCTCTGCGCACTGGATGCCGGACGCGGGTCAGCGACCGTGGCCGCGGCGCGTGGCGTCCTGCACCTCTCCGACGAGTTCCTCGAGGATGTCCTCCAGGAACAGCACGGCGACCGTATCACCGTCGCTGTTGCGCACCTTCGCGAGATGGCGACCCGCCCGGCGCATGGCCGCGAGCGCGTCCTCGAGGTCGGTGTCCTCGTGCACCGGCACCATGTGATGGATCCGCTTGGCGGGCAGCGGACGGTCGACGTCGTCGGCCGCCGCCGCACCCTCGGATGCCCGCAGCACATCCTTCAGGTGCACATAGCCGACCGGGGTCTGCTCGGCGTCGACGATCACGTAGCGCGAGAAGCCGTACCGGGCCACGGCCTTCTCGACGTCATCGGGCGTCGCCGTCTCGGGGAGCGTGATCAGTTCGGAGAAGGGCACGGCGATGTCGCGCGCCTTCTTGTCGGTGAACTCCACCGCCGCAGCGACCGCACCGGATGTATCGGTCAGCACGCCCTCGCGTCGCGAGCGATCGACGATGGTCGCCACCTCCTCGATCGTGAAGGTGGACGCCGCCTCGTTCTTCGGCTCGACGCGGAAGAGCCGCAGCACGTTGTTCGCGATCCCGTTGAGCGCCCAGATCACCGGGCCGAACACCCGCGAGACGAACACCAGCGGCGGCGCGAGCACGAGCACCGCACGATCGGGAAGCGAGAACGCGAGGTTCTTCGGCACCATCTCGCCGAACACCACGTGCAGGAACGACACGAGCGCGAGCGTGATCACGAACGATGTCACCGAGACGATCGACTCGTCCCAGCCCATCGCGTACAGCGGGATCTCGAGCAGGTGGTGGATGGCCGGCTCGGAGACGTTCAGGATCAGCAGCGAGCAGATCGTGATGCCCAGCTGCGAGGTCGCCAGCATGAGCGTGGCGTGCTCCATCGCGTACAGCGCCGTCTTGGCGGCGCGGGAGCCCCGCTCGGCGTGCGGCTCGACCTGCGAGCGGCGTGCCGAGATGACGGCGAACTCGCCGCCGACGAAGAACGCGTTGCCGGCCAGCAGCACGACCAGCCAGACCAGTCCCATCCAGTCGCTCATCGCTCCGCCTCCGTCTCCGTCTCATCGGAGGTCGGGTCGGCGATGTACCTCACCCGATCGATGCGGCGGCCGTCCATGCGCACCACGGTCAGGGTGCCGTGCTCGACGCGCACCTCGTCGCCCAGCGCGGGTACGCGCTCAAGCAGACTCATCATGTAACCGCCCACCGTGTCGTAGACCTCCCCCTCGGGCACGCGGATGCCCGTGCGGGCCAACAGCTCATCGGGGCGCAGCTCACCAGGGAACGTGATCGAGTCGGCACGGCGCACGATGCCCGCACGGGACCGGTCGTGCTCGTCGGACACCTCGCCGACGATCTCCTCGACGAGGTCCTCGAGGGTGACGACGCCGGCGGTGCCGCCGTACTCATCGACCACGACCGCCATCTGGTAGCCCTTCGAGCGCAGCTCGGCGACCAGCACGTCGAGGTGCACGGTCTCTGGCACGCGCAGCGGCTCGGTACTCAGGGCGCCGACGGGCACCTCGGCCCGCTTGTCGCGCGGCACCGACACGGCGGCCTTCACATGCACGACGCCGGTGATGTCATCGAGATCGTCGTCGTACACCGGGAACCGGCTGTGACCGGTGCGGCGGGCGAGCTGGATGACGTCGTCGGCGGAGTCGCCGACGCTGATCGCGTGCATGCTGGGGCGAGGCGTCATGATGTCGTCCGCGGTGAGCCGGGCGAAGGTCAGGCTGCGGTCGAGCAGGGTCGCGGTGTCCTTCTCGAGAACTCCCTGACTGGCCGAGCGACGCACCAGCGAGGAGAGCTCCTCGGCGCTGCGCGCCCCCGACAGCTCCTCCTTCGGCTCGACTCCCATCGAGCGCAGCACGGCGTTGGCGCTGCCGTTGAGCAGCAGGATCGCCGGCTTGAAGACCGTGGTGAAAGCGGTCTGGAACGGGATGACGAGTTTCGCGGTCTGGCGCGGCAGCGCGAGCGCGAAGTTCTTCGGCACCAGTTCGCCGATGATCATCGACAGCACGGTGGCGACGAACATCGCGACGGTGACCGAGATCGGCACCGCGACCGCATCGGGAACGCCCCACGCCTCCATGAGGGGCGCGAGCAGCGTCGAGATGGCCGGCTCCATGGTGTAGCCGGTCAGCAGCGTGGTCAATGTGATGCCCAGCTGCGCGGACGAGAGATGCGTGGAGGTGATCTTCAACGCGCGGATCGTCATGCCGAGGCGGGTCTCCCCGCGGGCCTGGCGGGCTTCGAGCTCCGCACGGTCGAGGTTGACGAGCGCGAACTCACTGGCGACGAAGAGCCCCGTCCCCACGATGAGCAGGAGCCCCACGCCCAACATCAGCAGTTCCATCAGCTGAGGTCCTCGACTTCGCCGAGGAGCGGGCAGTGGGGCGAGGTACTACAAGAGGGAGGGTCGTCCATAGTGCGCATGATCTTACCGAATCCCACTGTGAGCGACGCTCGTTTCGGGCATCCGATTTCGCGGCGCTTGCGCGTTCGCATCGGCCACACTTTCCTGCATCTGCCACATCGATCGATGCGGCAGATGCAGGAAAGTGGCGCGGATGCTGGATCCGGCCATCACCGCGACTGGAACAGCGACCGCGGCGGCGGCGCGAGCGTGCTCGGCAAACCGTCTGCGATCAGGATGTCGTAAAGCTCGCGCGGCCGGCGCAGCGCCGGTGTTCGCCAGCGGGAGAGCCGCCGGACAAGACGCGCAAGGGCATCCCCTCTGTCCTTCTCGGCGATCAGAGCCTGCTCCGGCGTGCGTCCAGCGAGGAGCTTCGGATCGATGTACTTGCCCACGCCGTCGAACTCGCCGACATGATCGTGCTCCGGAAAGTAGAAATCGGTGCGCACTGTTCCGCCTGACAGCGCGAACTCCTTCTGCAGGACGGGCGTGGGAAACCCGAGCCGCCGAATCAGCACCCTGCTCTGCGACTCCCGCACCGAGTCCGACAACGATGTCGCCTCGTCGAGTGCGCGACGAATGCGCGCACTCCCCTTGGCCGAGGTTCGCTGCTCCACCAGCATCCGGATCTCATCGATGGATGCCAGCGGCCCTCCGGGCCGATTCGCCCACAGCGCCTGATCGAGCACCACGACCCCCAGCACGTGATCGCTCACGGCGGTGATGTCGATGGCGGTCTGCGCGGGAGTGGTGATCCGATGGCCACGCCACGCGACGGCATCCGCCTCATCGATGCCGATGGCGTGCCGACGGATCAGCCCCGTCGAACGGCCACCGCTGCCCGTGCTGACTCGCACATCGATCCGCGTCGGCCAGCTTCCGAGGATGTCCATCCCGTGCACGCTGGCGGCAGCGAAGTGCGAGATCAGTGCCGGATGCCGCATTCGATCCGCGGCTTCGATCACGTTCAGCCGGTGCTTGTCGAGCCTCGACAGCTTCTGCCACTCCTTCGTGAGCACGAACGCGCCAGGCCCGACGCGATGCACAGCGCCGTTGTCCATCGCACGACGCAGCTTGCGGTAGTCGGGAAGCTCCCCAGGCTGATCCCGCACACGGCGGATGTCGATGTCAGGCCGTTCCTCGATGTTCATCCGGTCATCGTGGCCGGTTTCTGCGCCCGCCGTCAGCGAAAACCCGCAACCGGTGCACAACTCCGCGCTGCTCGTGTTCTGTGCAGGAAGAGTGGCTTGGGGCATCCGCCACACTTTCCTGCATCTGCCACATCGATCGATGCGGCAGATGCAGGAAAGTGGCGCGGATGCCTGCGATGCCCGCACTACCAGCTGACCGGCAGCGCCTTGCCCTCCTCGTACCCGGCGGCGGACTGCAGACCGACCATCGCCCGCTCGTGGAACTCGGGCACGGTGGCTGCGCCGGCGTAGGTGAACGACGAGCGCACGCCGGACGTGATCATGTCGAGCAGATCCTCCAGGCCGGGACGCAGCGGGTCGAGGTAGATCGTCGACGACGAGATGCCCTCGGCGAACAGCTCCTTGCGCGCGAGCTCGAAGGGATCCAGCCGGCCGAAGCGCGCGTGCACGGCCTTGGTCGACGCCATGCCCCACGATTCCTTGAAGGCGCGCCCCTCGGCGTCGTGCTGCAGTTCGCCCGGGGCCTCGATGGTGCCGGCGAACCACGATCCGATCATCACCGACGAGGCACCGGCGGCGAGGGCGAGCGCGACGTCCCGTGGGTAGCGCACTCCTCCGTCGGCCCACACGTGCGCGCCGAGCGCACGCGCGGCTTCGGCGGTCTCGAGCACGGCCGAGAACTGCGGACGCCCCACGGCCGTCATCATCCGGGTCGTGCACATCGCCCCTGGCCCCACTCCCACCTTCAGGATCGTCGCGCCGGCGTCCACGAGGTCGTTCACTCCATCGGCCGTGACGATGTTGCCGGCCACCAGCGGGATGCCGAGATCGAGCTTCGCGACGGCGTCCAGCGCGTGCAGCATCCCCTCCTGATGTCCGTGGGCGGTGTCGACGACGAGCACGTCGACACCGGCGGATGCCAGTGCCCTGGCCTTCCCGGCGACGTCGCCGTTGATGCCGACGGCGGCCGCCACCGCGAGCCGGCCGTCGGCGTCGACAGCCGGCCCGTAGATCGTGGTGCGCAATGCGGTGCGGCTGCTGAGCGTGCCGACCAGGTGGCCGCGCTCGAGTACGAGGATCATCTCGGCATCCACCGCCTCGATGACGTCGAACGCCGCACGTCCCCCATCGATGTCCTCGGCGGCGACGGCGTGCGCGCGGCCGCGCAGCAGGTCGCCGAGAGCGGCGTCCGGCAGTGCGGTGGCGAGGCGCGTCGCCGGCAGGATGCCGTGGATCATCTCCTGCGCTATCTCCCCGTCCGCCGGCTGATCGGCGACCACGACGCCGTGACCCGGCGTCGGCGGGAGCAGTCGCAGCGCGTCGGCGACGGTCGCGCGCGGCGACAGCACCAGAGGCGTGTCCCATCGCACCGGCTGACGCTTGACCCAGCGGATCGCGGCATCGAGCTCCTGCAGCGGCAGGTCCTGAGGCAGTACGCCCAGGCCGCCCCGCCGCGCGAGCGTCGCGGCGAGGCGTCGGCCGGTGACGGAGTTCATGTTCGCGGCGACCAGCGGCAGGGTCGCCGGGGTGCCGTCGTGCGGTGAGAGATCGACCTGCAGCCGACTGCTCACCGACGATCGCCGGGGCACCAGGAAGACATCGGAATACGTCAGATCCACCGTGGGTCGTTCGCCGGAGAACTTCATGCCCGTCACGCTACCCCGGCCACTCGCCATACGGCGGTTTCGAGCGCGTCCAGCGGGCGGAATGGCATTAGGCTTGTGGACTGTTACACATGTGCGGCCCGATGCGCAGTCGTCGTCGCGTCGCAAACACGGCTTCAACGACGAAAGAGGGCGATAAAGAGTGTCGAACCAGGTGACCGGCGTCGGTGGCGACGGGGGGTTCGGAGCCAACTCGTGGCTCGTGGACGAGCTGTACGAGCAGTTCAAGCGCGACCGCAACTCCGTCGACAAGGAGTGGTGGCCGGTGCTTGAGAACTACACTCCGCAGGCCGTGGCCGCACCCGCTCCGGCGCAGAACGCGAGCCCCGTCACCGCTCCCATCCCGGTGATCGGCTCGCAACCCGTCGCACGCACCACGGCGAAGCCGGCAAAGCAGGCACCGATCCCCGCCCAGGCACCCAAGCCGCAGGCGAAGGAGGAGGCGCCCGCCGACGAGGAGAAGGTCACCCCGCTGCGCGGCCTGCCCAAGACCCTCGCCGCGAACATGGACCAGTCGCTGAGCGTGCCCACCGCCACCAGCGTGCGCACCATCCCGGCGAAGCTGATGATCGACAACCGCATCGTCATCAACAACCACATGTCGCGCACCCGCGGCGGCAAGGTCAGCTTCACGCATCTGATCGGCTGGGCGCTGATCCAGACGCTCAAGGAGTTCCCCAGCCAGAACGTGTTCTACGCCGAGGTCGACGGCAAGCCCTCGGTCGTGGCGCCCGCGCACGTGAACCTCGGCATCGCGGTGGACGTGCCCAAGCCCGACGGCACCCGCGCGCTGCTGGTGCCCAGCATCAAGCGCGCCGACACGATGACGTTCGGCGAGTACCTGGCAGCCTATGAAGACATCATCGCCCGCGCGCGCGGCAACAAGCTGACCGCCGCCGACTTCGCCGGCACCACGGTCTCGCTCACCAACCCCGGCGGAATCGGCACAGTGCACTCGGTGCCGCGCCTGATGAAGGGGCAGGGCTGCATCATCGGCGCCGGCGCGCTGAACTACCCGGCCGAGTTCCAGGGGGCGAGCGAGCGCACGCTCACCGAGCTCGGCATCGGAAAGACCATCACGCTCACCAGCACCTACGACCACCGCGTCATCCAGGGTGCCGGATCGGGTGAGTTCCTGAAGAAGGTGCACGAGCTGCTGATCGGCGAGCGCGGCTTCTACGACGATGTGTTCGCCGCCCTGCGCATCCCGTACCAGCCGATCCGCTGGAACGCCGACATCGCTGTCGACCTCGCCGAACGCGTCGACAAGCAGTCGCGCGTGCAGGAGCTGATCAACTCCTACCGGGTGCGCGGCCATCTGATGGCCGACATCGATCCGCTGGAGTACGTGCAGCGCTCGCACCCCGACCTCGAGATCGAGAGCCACGGGCTGACCTTCTGGGATCTGGACCGCGAGTTCGTGACCGGCGGCTTCGGCGGCAAGCGCGTCATGAAGCTGCGCGACATCCTCGGCGTGCTGCGTGACTCGTACTGCCGCACGATCGGCCTCGAGTACATGCACATCCAGGATCCGGAGCAGCGCCGCTGGTTCCAGGAGAAGGTCGAGATCAAGTACGTCAAGCCCGGCCACGACGAGCAGTTGCGCGTACTGCGCAAGCTCAATGAGGCAGAGGCGTTCGAGACGTTCCTGCAGACGAAGTTCGTCGGTCAGAAGCGCTTCTCGCTCGAGGGCGGCGAGTCGCTGATCCCGCTGCTCGACGAGATGCTGCAGGGCGCGGCGGGCGCGGGCCTCGAAGGCGCCGCCATCGGCATGGCGCACCGCGGCCGGCTGAACGTGCTCACCAACATCGCCGGCAAGACCTACGGTCAGGTGTTCCGCGAGTTCGAGGGGTCGCTCACCCCCGGCAACCAGCGCGGCTCCGGCGATGTGAAGTACCACCTCGGCACCGAGGGCACCTTCGTCGCCGAGGACGGCGCGGAGCTGCCCGTGTACCTCGCAGCCAACCCGTCGCACCTCGAGACCGTCGACGGCGTGCTCGAGGGCATCGTGCGCGCCAAGCAGGACCGCAAGCCCATCGGCACGTTCGCCTGGGTGCCGATCCTGGTGCACGGCGATGCGGCCTTCGCCGGCCAGGGCGTCGTGGTCGAGACGCTGCAGATGTCACAGCTGCGCGGGTACCGCACCGGCGGAACCGTGCATGTCGTGGTCAACAACCAGGTGGGCTTCACAACGCTGCCCACCGACTCCCGCACGTCGGTGTACGCCACCGACGTCGCGAAGACGATCCAGGCACCGATCCTGCACGTCAACGGCGACGACCCCGAGGCCGTCATCCACGTCGCGCAGCTGGCGTTCGAGTACCGCGAGCGCTTCCACCGCGACATCGTCATCGATCTGGTGTGCTACCGCCGTCGCGGCCACAACGAGGGCGATGACCCGTCGATGACGCAGCCGCAGATGACCGACCTGATCCAGGCGAAGCGCTCGGTGCGCAAGCTGTACACCGACGGCCTGGTCGGACGCGGTGACATCACCGAGGAGGAGTACGAGCAGGCCAAGGCCGACTTCCAGAACCGTCTGGAGATCGCCTTCGCCGAGACGCATGCCGCCGAGACCGGCGCGACGCCGATCGCCCCCGAGCTCTCCCCCGTCGACGACCACGTCGGCGTTCCCGACGTCACCGGTGTCCCGCTCGAGGTGGTGCACCTCATCGGTGACGCCCACGCGAACAAGCCCGATGGCTTCACGGTGCACTCCAAGTTGCAGCAGCAGCTCGACAAGCGCGTCACGATGAGTCGCGACGGCGGCATCGACTGGGGTTTCGGTGAGCTGCTGGCATTCGGCTCCCTGCTCGTCGAGGGCACTCCCGTGCGTCTGGCGGGTCAGGATTCCCGGCGCGGCACGTTCGTGCAGCGTCACGCCGTGCTGCACGACCGCGCGAACGGTCAGGAATGGCTGCCCCTGGCGAACCTCTCCGAGAACCAGGGCCGCTTCTTCGTCTACGACTCCCTGCTCAGCGAGTACGCCGCGCTGGGCTTCGAGTACGGCTACTCGGTGGAGAACGCCGAGGCGCTGGTGCTGTGGGAGGCGCAGTTCGGCGACTTCGCCAACGGCGCCCAGTCGGTGATCGACGAGTACGTCTCGTCGGCCGAGCAGAAGTGGGGTCAGCAGTCGGGTGTCGTGATGCTGCTGCCGCACGGCTACGAGGGCCAGGGCCCCGATCACTCCTCGGCCCGCATGGAGCGCTTCCTGCAGCTGTGCGCCCAGGAGAACATGACCGTGGCGCGCCCGTCGACGCCGGCCTCGTACTTCCACCTGCTGCGTCGCCAGGCCTACGCCCGCCCGCGCAAGCCGCTGATCGTCTTCACCCCGAAGGCGATGCTGCGCCTGCGCGGCGCCACCAGCGCGGTGGAGGACTTCACGCAGGGTCGCTTCGAGCCGGTGATCGATGACAGCCGCGACCTCGACCGCGGCGCGGTCAAGCGCGTGCTCGTGCACTCCGGCAAGATCCACTGGGATCTGCGCAGCGAGCTCGACAAGAACCCGAACCCCGAGATCGCGCTCGTGCGGCTCGAGCAGCTGTACCCGACTCCGATCGATGAGCTGAAGGCGATCACCGACTCGTACCCGAACGCCGAGCTGGTGTGGGTGCAGGACGAGCCCGAGAACCAGGGCGCGTGGCCGTTCCTCGCCCTCGAGTTCGCCGAGGTCCCAGGGCCACGGCAGTTCCGAGCCGTGTCGCGCCCCGCTGCCGCGTCGCCGGCGACGGGCTCGTCGAAGGTGCACGCCGTCGAGCAGGTCGCCCTGCTCAAGGAGGCGCTGACGCTCGGCTGATCCCGCAGCGCGCAGAGAGACGGATGCCGCCTCGCCCCTTCCGGGGTGCGGGCGGCATCCGTCTCTCGTGCTGCGGGTGGTTCCGTCGTGCGGTCAGTACCAGATGCCCAGCAGGGGCGCCGCGCTTGCGCGGAACGCCTCGTCGATCGCCGTGATCGTCTCGCCGGCGCCGTGGATGCGTCCGGCGGCGGCGAGCTGTGTGGCGCGCACTCCCCCGGCGTAGATCGCAGAGAGCTCGATCACGCCGAGTCGCACATCGGCGGTGTCGGCCGTGCCATCTGTGGCCCGCACCTCGGCGCGGCCGTCAGCACCGATGCGGATCCGCCAGCTGCCGGCGGCGAAGCCGAGCGGGTCGTCGACGTGCAGCACGACATCGAGAGGCGCACGGTATTCACGCGCCTGCAGTGCCGTCGGCAGGTCGATCACGCGCAGCCAGCCGTGGTCGTGCACCTCGGTCTTCACGGCGCGCTGGTCGGCGACCAGCCACGGCAGCGGATCGTCCAGCGGCCGCAGGTCGACACTGGCCCTGTCGACGAGGTCGTGCTGCACCACGAACTGCCACAGCGCGCGCAGCGCTTCATCCGTCGTCGTCTGCAGCGTGCGTATGCGCAGCTCCGACCGGAACACGGCGGGGATCTCGGACAGCGTGTAGGCCATCGCTCCTCTCACGACGCCGTCGGCGTCGAGATAGCGGATGCCCCGGACCGCCGCGGCCTCCTTGTCGCCCTCCGCGAGCCCTGCCATGCGCTGCCAGCGCCCCGGCCAGCCGGCGATCTGACCGGCGCGCGTGGTGCGCGACTGCTCGTGCAGCGTCTCGAGGTCATCCGCGAGCGTCTGCCTGTCGGCGTAGACCAGGCGTCCGGGAACGTTCTCGCCCATCCATCCGGCCCGGGTGGTGTCGACACTCAGGCGCGCGACGGGCAGGGCGGAGCCGAAGCCGTATCGTCCGTAGATGGTCGCCTCCGAGACAGTGAGTCCGGCGATCGCGATCCCGGCGGATGCTGCGGATCGCAGCTCCCCCTCGAGCATCGCCCGCGCGATGCCGCGCCGGCGGTGGGTGCCGGAGACCGTCACCGAGCTGATCGCCCACATGTCGATCTCGCCGCCGGGAACGGTCATCGGCGTGATCCAGGAGTTCACCGTGGCGACGGGGAGGTCGCCGGCCGCTGCGTCGTACACTCCGATGTTGCGGCGCAGGCGCATGGTCTCGAGCATCTGCGCGACCGCCTTGTCGGTGGGCTCCTCATCGAGGAAGCCTCGGGCATCCGCGCGCACGAAGCCCTCGGCGTCGGCGGGGTCGGTCATATCGGCGATGCGGTAGTCGAGACCGCTCTCGCGCAAGCGACGCTGCGATTCGGTGTCGACGGGAATGAGGGTCTCTTCCGGTGCGGTCATCCCCCCAGCCTACGGCCGGGTGCTGGGTGCGCGTACGACGCGATGTATCAGTGCGACGCGCTCTGCGCGAGGCGCAGACGCGCGAAGACCTGCGCCCGCAGCTCCTCGGGTGCGCTCTCCTTGCACGCGCGCGCGACGACCTCTGTCAGGGTCTTCGCCACGAGCGCCTCGTCCTGGCACGACGGGCAATTGTCCAAGTGCTCGCGGATCTCAGAGTGCTCGGTGGTGCAGATCTCGTTGCGGAGGTACTCCTCCAGATCCTGACGCGCCTTCTCGCAGCCGCAGTCGCTCATTTCCTGCTCCTCGGTTCAGCCGCCGCGATGCCTCGCTCGGCGGCGTAGTCGGCCAGCAGCTCCCGCAGCATCCGCCTGCCACGGTGCAGACGGCTCATCACGGTGCCGATGGGGGTCTTCATGATGTCGGCGATCTCCTGGTAGGCGAATCCCTCGACGTCGGCGAGGTAGACCGCGAGACGGAAGTCTTCGGGCACCTCCTGCAGGGCATCCTTCACGGCGGACGCCGGCATCCGGTCGATCGCCTCTGCCTCCGCCGATCGACTGTGGGTGGCGGTGGTCGACTCCGCGCCGCCCATCTGCCAGTCCTCGAGGTCGTCGATCGTCCCCTGGAACGGCTCGCGCTGCTTCTTGCGGTAGATGTTGATGTACGTGTTGGTGAGGATGCGGTACAGCCACGCCTTCAAGTTCGTGCCCTGTGTGAACGACGACCATGCGCCGTACGCCTTCACGAACGTCTCCTGCACCAGGTCAGCCGCGTCGGCGGGGTTGCGCGTCATGCGCATGGCCGCCGCGTAGAGCTGATCCATGTAGGGGATCGCCTGCTCCTCGAAGTCGCGTCGAGGATCGCCGGATGCTGTCTCGTCCATCACCGGCCAGTCTAGGCGCGCCAGATCGACATCGTGGGTCGGCTCGGGCCGACTGCGTGTGAGAATCGCCGTCATTTCCCGCGCTCCTCTCCGCGTGTCGCAGGCTTCACTAGGCTATGAACCGATGAGCACTCAACGGTATTCCCCCGCCCCTGCACGAGGCTCCTACCTCGCGCCGGTCGCCGACCTGCCCGTGCACGCCACCGTCACCGTCCCGGGCTCGAAGTCGCTGACCAGCCGCGAGCTGATGATCGCGGCGATCGCCGACGGCCCAGGACGGCTGCTGCGCCCGCTGCACTCCAACGATTCGCGGCGCATGATCGACGCGCTGCGGCTGCTCGGAGTCGGCATCGAGGAGGTGCCGTCCGACGGCGAGTTCGGGCCGGACCTACTCATCACGCCCGCTCCGATCGGCGGCGGCGTCACGATCGACTGCGGCCAGGCCGGCACCGTCATGCGCTTCATCGCACCGCTAGCGGGCATCGCGCGTGACGACGTGCACCTGACCGCCGACGAGAACGCTCTGCACCGCCCGATGGGCGCCCTGATCACCGGCCTGCGCGATCTCGGAGTCGACGTCGATGACGAGGGCACCTGGTCCCTGCCCTTCACTGTGCGCGGACGCGGACGCGTGCGCGGCGGCCGGGTCGAGATCGACGCCTCCGGCTCCAGCCAGTTCGTCTCGGGCCTGCTGCTGGCCGCACCGCGGTTCGACGTCGGTCTGCACCTCGTGCACACCGGCAAGACCCTGCCGAGCCTGCCGCACATCGATATGACGATCGAATGCCTCAGCAGGCGCGGCATCCGCATCGAGCGGCCGGCCGTGGGCGAATGGCTCGTAGAGGCCGGCACTCCGCGCGGCAAGGACGTCGCGATCGAGCCCGATCTGTCCAACGCCGCTCCCTTCCTGGCTGCGGCGCTGGTCACCGGCGGCGAGGTCACCGTCACGGGCTGGCCGCTGCACTCCACCCAGCCCGGGGCGCTGCTGCCCGACATCCTGCACGCGCTGGGTGCCCACACAAGCCGCCATTCGGGTTCGCTGACGGTGCGCGCCGGCAACAGCATCCGCGGTCTCGACATCGACCTGTCGGCGGCGAGCGAACTCACTCCGACGATCGTGGGCCTTGCGGCGTTCGCCGACGGTCCGACCACTATCCGCGGCGTCGGACACATCCGCACCCACGAGACCGACCGCATCGCCGCGCTGATCGGCAACCTGCGCGCGCTCGGCGGCGAGGCGGAGGAGCTGCCCGACGGACTGCGGATCATCCCGCGCCCGCTGCACGGCGGCGCATGGCCCGCACATCACGATCACCGCATGGCCACCACCGGTGCACTGATCGGTCTGCGCGTCCCCGGTGTCGAAGTCGACGACATCGGCACCACCGCGAAGACGCTGCCCGAGTTCACGCTGCTCTGGGAGCGCATGCTGAAGGGCGCCATCGCGTGAGCTGGCTGGGCGAGGACGACGACGCCGACTTCGACGAGTTCGATGAGAGCAGCATCCGATCCCGCCCGAACCCGAAGGCGAACCGCCCGCGCACGAAGCGACGCCCTGCGCACAGCGATGCGCAGACCGGTCGCATCCTCGGTGTCGATCGCGGCCGCTACAGCGTGCTGCTCGATGAAGACGGCCCCGACGAGCGCATGGTCACCGCCGCCCGGGCACGCGAGCTGCGACGCACCCCGATCGTCACGGGCGATCGGGCCCGCGTGGTCGGCGATACCTCCGGAGACGAGGGGACCCTCGCACGCATCGTCGGCATCGTCGACCGCACATCGCTGCTGCGACGCAGTGCGGACGACACCGACCAGGTCGAGCGGGTCATCGTCGCCAACGCCGATCAGATGCTCGTCGTGGTCGCCGCCGCCGACCCGGAACCTCGCGCCCGACTCGTCGACCGGTACCTCGTCGCCGCGCTCGATGCGGGCATCCGTCCTCTGCTGGTCGTGACCAAGACCGACCTCGCCGACCCGAGCGAGTTCCTGACCCACTTCGACGGCCTCGATCTCACCGTGTTCACGAGCGCGCGGGGAGAGATGCCCACCGATGAGATCGGTGCGGCACTGATCGGGCACTCCACCGTGTTCGTCGGCCACTCTGGCGTCGGCAAGTCGACGCTGGTGAACGCGCTCGTCCCGGATGCCGGACGCGCGACGGGCCACGTCAACGAGGTGACCGGTCGCGGCCGGCACACGTCATCGTCCACCGTCTCGCTGCGCTACACGTCCGCTGCGGGCGCGGGGTGGGTCATCGACACGCCCGGCGTGCGGTCGTTCGGTCTGGGACACGTCGATCCCGCCAACATCCTGGCCGCGTACACCGAGCTCGCACGGATCGCGGAGGGCTGCCCGCGGGGCTGCACGCACCTTCCCGACGCTGAGGACTGCGCGTTGAACGAGGCCGCCGCCGACGGCACGCTCGGTGAGACGGGGCGCGCACGGCTGGACTCGCTGCAGCGTCTGCTGACGACCTTCGGGGGCTGAGCAGAAGACGGCTAGGGTGAAGGGGTGACGAACGCGCGCCTGGAACCCGGTACCCCCGCCCCCGACTTCTCGCTCCTCGACCAGGACGGCACGTCCGTCTCACTGGCCTCGCTGCGGGGACAGAAGGTCATCCTGTACTTCTACCCGGCTGCCATGACACCCGGATGCACGACCCAGGCCTGCGACTTCCGCGACAGCATCCAATCCCTGCAGGGTGCGGGCTACACGGTCATCGGCGTCTCGCGCGACACCCCCGAGAAGCTGAGCGAGTTCCGCGACCGCGACGGACTCACCTTCACCCTGCTCAGCGATCCCGACCACGCCGTGCACACCGCCTACGGTGTGTGGGGCGAGAAGATGAACTACGGCAAGGTGATCGAGGGGGTCATCCGCTCGACCTTCGTGATCGACGAGCAGGGCGCCATCACCCTGGCGCAGTACAACGTCAAGGCCACAGGGCACGTCGCCCGACTGCGCAAGACGCTCGGCATCGACGGCTGAGCTGCGGGCCCGCTCAGTCCCCGTCGCGCGATGAACCGCCGTCGGCGGGGTCCTGCCGCTGCAGGCGGGGATCGGTCGCCCCGTCGCGACGAGTGGCGGCGATCAGCAGCACCAGCCCGACGAGCGAGACGCCGCCCACGCCCAGCGTGACCAGCCAGACCTTCGGCTCGACCGTGAGCGAGGCCAGCGCGACGGCCAGGCCGATGATCTGGACGAAGATGCCACCCGAGCGCGCCCAGGATGCTCGGCGCAGGGTTCCGACCGCGAACGCCCCGAGAGCGACGGCCGTGATCAGGGTCAGCACGATCAGGGCGATCGCGCTCATCATCGACGCCGCACCGCCCGAACCGAGCGCGAACAGCTCGACCAGCGCGATGATCGCCAGCGCGATCCCCTGCAGTGCGAGCACGATGGCTGCGGCGATGGCGGGGCCGGAAGGGCGCACGCGAACTCCTCCCAAGAGCTGTCACAAAACCCTTGATTTCAGTTTGTTTCTGTAACACAATGGACAAAGCCATGTGCTCCCACATCGGAGTGGGGCGGGCCGAAAGCCTGCACGACCAGGGTAGCCGACCCCCGATCTGCTCCCTAACTCACCCGCTGCTCACGCGGCGACCACACCGAACCTATTTGAGGAGCCACCTATGGATTGGCGCGACAAAGCCGCCTGCCTTACCGTCGACCCCGAGCTGTTCTTCCCCGTCGGGAACACCGGCCCGGCCGTCGATCAGATCGAGAAGGCGAAGGCGGTCTGCGCCACGTGCACCGTCACCGAGATCTGCCTGCAGTACGCCCTAGAGTCCGGTCAGGACTCGGGCGTGTGGGGTGGCCTGTCAGAAGACGAGCGTCGCGCGCTCAAGCGCCGCGCGGCCCGCGCCCGCCGCGCCGGCTGACACCCAGACGCACTGTTAGCGCCGGACGCCCGCTCGGGCATCCGGCGCTGTGTCGTCTGCGGCCGTGAACGCCGGGTTCAGGCGATGATCCAGCGCATCGGGATGTCGATGACCACCTGGGTCCCCTCCCCCTCCGCGCCAGTCCACTCGATGGTGCCGCTGAGCTCCCCCTGGATCAGGGTGCGCACGATCTGCGTGCCCAGCCCCTGCCCGACCCGCCCCTCGGGCAGACCGTGCCCGGAATCGGTGACCGTGACGCGCAGGTGATCGGCCGTTCGGGTTGCCTCGATGCTCACCACGCCCTCGCGCCCGGAGAGCCCGTGCTCGACGGCGTTCGTGACGACCTCGGTCAGCGCGAGCGCCAGCGGCGTGGCGTACTCGCTGGGCAGCACCCCGAACCGACCCTCGAGCTGAGTGCGCGCGCGGGTGTTGGGCGCAGCGGCGACTTCGGCGACCAGCTTCAGCACCCGGTCGAACACCTCGTCGAAATCGACGGTCTGCGCGAGCCCGCTGGCGAGCGTGTCATGCACGACGGCGATCGCCTCGACACGCCGCATCGCCTGGGTCAGCGCCTCCCTGGCCTCCTCGGAGTGCGTGCGGCGGGCCTGGATGCGCAGCAGCGAAGCGACGGTCTGCAGGTTGTTCTTGACGCGGTGGTGGATCTCGCGGATCGTGGCGTCCTTGGTGATGAGCTCCTGCTCCTGGTGCCGCAGCTCCGACACGTCACGGCACAGCACGATCGCGCCGATGCGCGTGCCATGGTCCCGCAGCGGGATCGCGCGCAACGACACGGTGACGCCGCGGGCGTCTATGTCAGTGCGCCACGGCGCCCGGCCGGTGACGACGACCGGGAGGGATTCGTCGACCTGCCGTGATGGCGGCACGATGCGGGTCGTCACCTCGGCCAGCGACTCGCCCTCGAGCTCGTCGTCGAAGCCCATTCGGTTGAATGCCGACAGCGCGTTCGGGCTGGCGAAGGTCGTGATGCCGTCGACGTCGAGACGGATCAGACCGTCGGATGCCCGTGGTGCGCCGCGCCGCGGCGCCGTCGGCGCCGACAGGTCGGGGAACTCGCCGCTGGAGATCATGCGGAACAGGTCGTTCGCGCATTCGTCGAAGCTGATCTGCTGCCGGG
Source organism: Microbacterium bandirmense (assembly GCF_037204185.1). Lineage (NCBI taxonomy): Bacteria > Bacillati > Actinomycetota > Actinomycetes > Micrococcales > Microbacteriaceae > Microbacterium > Microbacterium bandirmense. The sequence goes on from NZ_JBBDGM010000008.1 coordinate 125,819, forward strand.
ACGGCGTACGCACCTCACCGAGGTTCGTGTGCCGGGTGAGCACGCCGATGACCGCGGGCTCATCGCCGGCCTGCGCGCGCATGATCGGCACGGCGCGCACCCGGGTGGGGGTCTCCTCGAACCAGTCCGGCGACGACGAATCGACGATCGTGCCGGAGTCGAAGGCCGCCTGCACCTGGGTGCGCCACTGCGGGCGCACCTTCTCGCCGACCAGGTCGCGGTAGAACAGGGTCGCGGCACCACTGGGCCGGGAATGCGTGACCGCGATGAACGACCCGTCGGCGGTCTCGATCCAGATCACCATGTCGGCCGAGGCGAGATCCGCCAGCAGCTGCCCGTCGCCGGCCAGGCGATGCAGCCATTCCACATCGGCGTCGGTCAGGCGCCCCTGCGCGTGTACGAGATCACTGAGTGTTGACACCCGATCAGCCTACTGGGGTCATGCCCGCGCGGATGGACGCGGCTCACAGCACGGCGAGACTGCCTGCCCGCCACCGGCCGTCGAGGCCCTCGAGTCGGACGGCGACGGCACGGGTGCGTCCGGGGCCCGCGACGACCACGGCTGCCTCGACGACGTTGTCGGCCGGCGAACTGTGGTGGATCGACAGGATCTGGAATGCCGGACGCGCGGGCGTCTGCCCTCGGGCGCTGCGCGCCCGCGCAGAGAGATTGGCCCGGGTGACGAGCGCGCGGAACGCCTCCTCGCTGAACCACCGCGCGAGCTGATCGACCTCACGCACGCCGGCGAGCACCTCGAGAACGCCCTGGGTCAGGCTGCGCAGCAGAGGAACCGGATCGGGCAGTTCCTGCACCGACGTGGGCTGCGGGGCGAAGTACTCACTCAACGTCGTCGTCATTCCGCTTTCCCCCAGATACCTCGGCTCATCGATGCGGTGCTTGCGTAGCGAACTTTCCTGAAGAAGTAGACCATGCCGTGCGCCCGCTGAAAAGGTGCTCGCCGAGATCTGTGGATAACTCGACGGCGCATCGCGGCTGTGCTCTACTGTCGATCCCGTGGAATGGGACAACCTCTTCGACGACCTCGAGGGTCAGCTCGCCGCCGAGTGGGAATCCGAGCGCGCCGCGCTGGATGCCGAGTCGGAGCGCCTGAGGATCTCGAAGCTCACCCTGCACGACCGTCTGCGCGCGATGGCGCACGCCGACAGCCGCGTGCAGCTCGAGCTGCACTCCGGTGAACGCTGGGACGCCCGCCTGCGCGTGATCGGTGCGGACTGGGTCGGCGTGAGCGGGGGCGGCGATCCGCGTCTGCGCATCGTGCCGATCTCCGCACTGTCGTCGGTGGGCGTCGATCACGGCGTGATGCTGTCGAGTCTGACGGCGTCGGACGAACAGCCGGGCCTGCGCGAGCGGATGTCGTTCGGCTTCGTGCTGCGCGACGTCGCCAGGCGGCGCACTCCGGTCACCATCGGCCGGCGATCGGGTGACCCGCTGCAGGGGTCGATCGACCGTGCCGGCGCCGATCACCTCGACCTCGCCCTGCACGATGCCACTGAGCCGCGGCGCACGCGGACGGTGCGGGGATTCCGCAGCATCCCCTTCGATGCACTGGTCTGGGTGCGTCTCGAGAGCGCTTCAGACCCGCTGTCGTGAGCCCAGGCTCCGCACGCCGCACGGGGTCCGCTGGACCTCAGTCGCGGCGCATCGGCGTGGTGCCCCAGACCTCGGGGAAGCTCGCCTCGTTCGCCTGGCGCCACAGCGCCATCCGCCGCGCCTCCTCGGACTGCGCTGCCAGATACTCCGCGATGCTGGCCTCCTCCACGCGCCACCGGGGCGGAGAGCCCAGCTGTGAACCGCGCAGCCGCCCCTCGTGCACGAGGGCGATGACCTCATCGACCTCGATGCTCAGCAGCTCGGCCACCTGCGCGGGCGCGAGGAAGCGAGGTGCAGTCTCGGATGCTTCGGGCATGGTCTCATTCTCCCCGAGACGGGGCCCGCAGGGCGAGGTGAACATCGCCCTGTGGATAACTTTTCCGGCGCACCGCCGAAATCTGTGACGATGGCTGCATGATGCGCACTCGTGCCCGCAGGCCGGTCTTCGGCGACATCCGCTTCGTGATCGGCATCATCCTCGTCGTCGCCTCCGTCGCGGGCGTCTGGCTGCTCGTGTCATCGTCACGTCAGACGATGCCGCTGCTGCAGACCACCCGCACGGTCACCCCCGGTGAGACGATCGGCTCGGCAGACCTGCAGGTCGTGGATGTGTCACTCGGCCCCCTGGCCGACGCGTATCTGGCGCCGCACGACCTCGAGCCCGGCTCGATCGCGACGCGCACGCTCGCCGAGGGCGAGCTGGTGCCGCATTCGGCGATCGGCACAGCCGACGAGGCCCGCACCACCACGGTCGTGGTGAGCAGCACCGCGACGCCCGCGGGCATGACGCCGGGTACGGTCGTCGAGGTGTGGCACGCACCTGCGCAGAAGGACGGTCGCGCGTTCGACGATCCGCGCATCCTGGTCGGCGACGCGGTCGTGGTCACCGTCGCCGAGGCAGACGGGATGCTGGCCCAGAGCCGCACCGACGTCGAGGTCGCCATCGACCGCGGTGACGTGGCCGATGTGCTCGCCGCGATCACCGGCGGCGATGCGATCTCGCTCGTGCCGGCCGGGGCGGGGTCATGACGTCGGTCATCATCGTCACCGAGGGCGATGAAGCGCGGATGCTGGCATCCGATCTCGAGTTGGAGGGCGTCGACGTGCACGCGGTCGACCCCCGGGCACTCGCCGACACTCCGCTCGCCGGCCACGACGCGCTGCTGCTCCCGCCGTCCCGATCGCTGCTGACCCCCGACCTCGTCGCCGCGTGCGACCGCGCCGGGGTGCGGCTCGTGCCGATCGGCCCGGCCGATTCGCGCCTGGCATCCCGCTTCGGGCTCCCGGCTCCGCTGGCGTACGACACCCCGGCGTGGCGCATCGTCGCCGCGCTGACGGGCACCCCGTCGGCACCGGACGACCCCGAGCCACGGCGCGCGTCGCGGGTGATCGCCGTCTGGGGTCCGGACGGCGCACCCGGGCGCACGACCCTCGCCATCCAGCTCGCGGTGGAGCTCGCGCGCACCGGCAGGAGGACGGCACTCGTCGACGCCGACAGTGTGGGCCCGTCCGTGTCACTGCAGCTGGGCCTCGGCGACGAATCGCCGGGACTTGCCGCCGCGTGCCGACGCGCCGAGCTCGGCAGCCTCGATGCCGCCGAGCTGTCACGCCTGGCAGCGCCCGTGGAGACCTCCGGTGGCACGATCGACGTGTTGAGCGGACTGAACCGACCGAGCCGCTGGCCCGAGCTCGCGGCCGGTCGGCTGCGCGCGACCCTGAGCGTGTGCCGCGACTGGGTCGATGAGACCGTCGTCGATGTCGCGGCGGCGTTCGACGAGGACGACGATCCGCTCGATCCCGCCGCTCCCGCCCGGCATGCGGCCACGGCCGCCGCCCTGTTGGACGCCGACGAGGTGGTCGCCGTGCTCTCGGCCGATCCCCTGGGCGTCAGCAGGTTCCTGCGCGGCCACGCCGAGCTGCGGCACCTGATCGGCACCACGCCGGTCACCGTCGTCGCCAACCGCGTGCGTCCAGGACCGCTGGGCATCGATGCGCGCGGGCAGGTGCGGCGCACCCTCGACCGGTTCGCGGGCATCGATGACGTCGCATTCGTGCCGTACGACCTGCGGGCAGCGGATGCCGCGGCGCTGCACGCCCGCGCGATCGCCGACGTCGCGCCGCGCTCTCAGCTCGTCGCCGCCGTGCGCCGGGTGGCATCGAGCCTCGGCGCACGCGAGCCGGTCACTGCCGGTAGCTCGACAGGAAGTTCCCCAGCCGCTCGACGGCCTCGCTGAGCACGCGAGCCTCGGGCAGAGTCACCACGCGCAGGTGATCGGGGGTCGCCCAGTTGAATCCGGTCCCCTGCACCAGCAGGATCTTCTCGGACACCAGCAGATCGTAGACGAGCTTCTCGTCGTCGCGGATCTCGTGAACGTTCGGGTCGAGCTTCGGGAACGCGTACAGCGCGCCCTCCGGCTTGACGCAGCTGACGCCGGGGATGGACTCGAGGCCCTGCCAGGCGATGTCCCGCTGCTCGTGCAGGCGTCCGGTCGGGCTGATCAGCGCGTCGATGGACTGCACGCCGCCCAGTGCCGCCTGCACGGCGTGCTGTGCGGGCACGTTGGGACACAGACGGGTCGAGGCGAGCAGCGTGATGCCCTCCAGGAACCCCTTGGCGTGCGTCTTGGGCCCGGTGATGACGAGCCAGCCGGATCGGAACCCGGCGACACGATAGGTCTTGGAGAGGCCGTTGAAGGTGAGGCAGAGCAGGTCGGGGGCGAGTGTCGCGGTGGGGATGTGGTCGACACCGTCGAAGAGGATGCGGTCGTAGATCTCGTCCGAGAGCAGCAGCAGCTGGTTCTCGCGCGCGATCTGCACGATTCCCTCGAGCACCTCCCGCGAGTAGACCGCTCCGGTGGGGTTGTTCGGGTTGATGATGACGATGGCCTTGGTCTGCGGCGTGATCCTGGCGCGGATGTCATCGAGATCGGGCTGCCAGCCGTTCTCCTCGTCGCACACGTAGTGCACCGGGGTTCCGCCGGCCAGCGAGGTCATGGCCGTCCACAGGGGGTAGTCGGGGGCCGGGATCAGCACCTCGTCGCCCTCATCGAGAAGTGCCTGCATCACCATGGTGATCAGCTCGGAGACCCCGTTGCCGAGGTAGACATCATCAGGGTCGAAGCGCGGGAAGTCCTCGATCTGCTCATAGCGGCTGACGACGGCGCGTCGTGCCGAGATGATGCCCTTGCTGTCGCTGTACCCGTGCGCGTTCGGCAGCGCCGCCAGCATGTCGCGGACGATCTGGTGCGGCGCTTCGAAGCCGAAGACGGCCGGGTTGCCCGTGTTCAGCTTGAGGATCTGGTGTCCCTCGGACTCCAGGCGCGCCGCCTCGACCAGTGCCTTGCCCCGGATCTCGTAGAGAACGTTCTTGAGCTTGGACGACTGGTCCAGTGTGCGGCGGGTCATTCGCCCAGGATACCGGGGCGCACGCGCGCCCCGGTTCACGGCGGATGCCCGATCAGCCCTTCTTCCGCTGCTGGGCGCGACGCTGCTGGCGGTTCGCCGCCGGTGCCTCCGGCGCAGCATCCGCCGCCTGTCCGAACGCACCGCGCGGCTCGCCGCCGGCCTTGCGCTGGCGTGCGGCGGTCGCCTGCTGCACCTGTCCGCGCTCGTTGCGCACCTCGACGTCACCCGAGTCGTTCGGCGCCGAGTACTCCAGCTTCTGCTCGGGTTGAGCATCGACGAGTCCCTTGGCCTCGACCTTGGTCTGGTCATCGCCGGCACGGCGCACCTCGACCTCGAGGTTGTAGAGGTAGCCGACCGACTCCTCCTTGATCTGCCCCATCATCGACTGGAACATCGCGTAGCCCTCGCGCTGGTACTCGATCAGCGGGTCGCGCTGCGCCATGGCGCGCAGCCCGATGCCGTCCTTGAGGTAGTCCATCTCATAGAGGTGATCCCGCCAGCGACGGTCGAGAACCTGCAGCACCACCCGGCGCTCGAGTTCGCGCGTCGCGGCCTCGCCCAGCGTCTCCTCGCGCTTCTCGTACGCGACCAGCGCATCCGACAGCAGCTCGCGCTTGAGTGCCTCCGCCGTGATACCGCCCTTGCGGTCACCGGCCTCGGAGACGACCTCGTCGATGGTGACGTTCATCGGGTACAGCGTCTTCAACTCGGTCCACAGTGCGTCGAAGTCCCAGCTCTCGGCGTGGCCCTCGGTGGTGTGGTCGTCGACCACGCCCCCGATCGCGTCCTCGATGAAATGATGCACGCGGTCGGCGATGTCGTCACCGTGCAGGATCTGCCGACGGTCGGTGTAGATGGCCTCGCGCTGGCGGTTGAGGACGTCGTCGTACTTCAGCACGTTCTTGCGCATCTCGGCGTTGCGCGCCTCGACCTGCGACTGCGCGCTGCGGATGGCACGACTGACCATGCCGGACTCGATCGGGATGTCGTCGGGGAAGTTCGTGCGCGACAGGATCGCCTCGGCCGCCCCGGACTGGAACAGCCGCATCAGGTCGTCGGTGAGACTCAGGTAGAAGCGGCTCTCGCCCGGGTCGCCCTGACGTCCGGAACGTCCGCGCAGCTGGTTGTCGATGCGACGCGACTCGTGCCGCTCGGTGCCGAGCACGTACAGCCCGCCGGCCTCGGCGACCTTCTCGCCGTCCTCGGCGACCTTCGTCTTCATCGCCTCGTAGGTCTCATCCCACGCGGCCTCGTACTCCTCGGGCGTCTCCTCGGGGTCGAGACCCTTCGACTTCAGCTCCTGCACGGCGAGGAACTCGGCGTTGCCGCCGAGCATGATGTCGGTGCCTCGACCAGCCATGTTCGTGGCGACGGTGACGGCACCGAGCTTGCCTGCGAGTGCGACGATCTCGGCCTCGCGTGCGTGGTTCTTGGCGTTGAGCACCTCGTGCTTCACGCCCTTCTTGGCCAGCAGCCGTGACAGGTACTCGCTCTTCTCGACGCTGACGGTTCCGACCAGCACCGGCTGTCCGGTGGCGTGGCGCTCGGCGATGTCCTCGACGACCTGGGCGAACTTGGCCTGCTCGTTCTTGTACACGAGGTCAGGCTGGTCCTTGCGGATCATCGGCCGGTTGGTCGGGATCGGCACCACGCCGAGCTTGTAGGTCGACATGAACTCGGCGGCCTCGGTCTCGGCGGTGCCGGTCATGCCCGCGAGCTTCTCGTACAGGCGGAAGTAGTTCTGCAGCGTCACCGTCGCGAGGGTCTGGTTCTCGGCCTTGACCGGCACGCCCTCCTTGGCCTCGATGGCCTGGTGGATGCCCTCGTTGTAGCGTCGCCCGACCAGGATGCGACCGGTGTGCTCATCGACGATCATGACCTCGTCGTTCATCACGACGTAGTCGGTGTCCTTCTTGAACAGCGCGATCGCCTTGATGGAGTTGTTCAGGAACGAGATCAGCGGGGTGTTGGCCGACTCGTAGAGGTTGTCGATGCCGAGGTAGTCCTCGACCTTCTCGATGCCGGGCTCGAGCACACCCACGGTGCGCTTCTTCTCGTCGACCTCGTAGTCCTCGCCGGGCTCGAGTGTGCGGGCGATCTTCGCGAACTCGGTGAACCAGCGGTTGGCCTCGCCCGACGACGGGCCCGAGATGATCAGCGGGGTACGGGCCTCGTCGATGAGGATCGAGTCGACCTCGTCGACGATGGCGAAGAAGTGCTCGCGCTGGACGAGGTCCTCCTGGCGCCAGGCCATGTTGTCGCGCAGGTAGTCGAAGCCGAACTCGTTGTTCGTGCCGTACGTGATGTCGGCGGCGTACTGCTGGCGGCGCACCTCAGGGGTCTGGCCCGACACGATGGTGCCCGTGGTCATGCCGAGGGCGCGGTGGATGCGCCCCATCAGCTCGGACTGGTACGAGGCGAGGAAGTCGTTCACCGTGATGATGTGCACGCCCTTGCCGGCGATCGCGTTCAGGTACGAGGGGAACGCCGCCACGAGAGTCTTGCCCTCACCGGTCTTCATCTCGGCGATGTTGCCGAGATGAAGGGCCGCACCACCCATGAGCTGCACGTCGTAGGCGCGCATGCCGAGGGTGCGTCGGGCCGCCTCGCGCACGGCGGCGAAGGCCTCGGGCATGAGCTGGTCGAGGGTCTCGCCCTTCTCGAAGCGCGCACGCAGCTCGGCGGTCTCACCGCGCAGCTCGTCATCGGTGAGCTTCTCGAAGTCGGCCTCCAGCGCGTTCACGGCCTTCGCGATCTGCTTCAGGTGCCGGAGGACGCGACCTTCACCGGCACGCAGCAGCTTCTCGAGAGGATTCGCCACGGATGTCTCCCTTGGGTATTCGGCCCGGCGATCGTTCCACGTCGGACATACCGTGCCATGCTACCGGCCGGTGTGCGGCAGATGCTGTGCACCGGCCGGTTGCACACACGCTGAGCGCGAACGGACGCGCCGACCCGATCATTGCGGAGTGCGTTGAATTCGAGTACGCATATACCTAGAAATGCAATACCGGGAAACGATCGGAGCGCCCTTGTCCGTCCGCCAGAGCCTGCTCGCCATCCTCGACCAGGGACCGTGCTACGGCTACCAGCTGCGCGCCGAGTTCGACCGGCGCACCGGCTCGACGTGGCCGCTGAACGTCGGTCAGATCTACAACACACTCGAACGCCTCGAGCGCGACGGTCTCGTCGAGAAGGGCGATGTCGACGAGCTGGGTCACGTGTACTACGAGATCACGGCTGCCGGCAGGGCGGAGGTCGCGGCGTGGCTGGTCGCGCCCGTTCAGCGCGGCTCCGGCACCCGCGACGAGCTGGCGATCAAGCTCGCCGTGGCGGCGACCCTGCCCGGCGTGGACGTCACAGGGGTCATCCACGCTCAACGCACGGCCTCACTGGCGCAATTGCAGGACCTGAACCGCGCGAAGTACGCCGGATCCGACCCCGACGGCCCGGAGGAGCTCGCCTGGTCGCTGGTGCTGGATTCGATGATCTTCGGCGCTGAGGCCGAGGTGCGCTGGCTCGATCACGTCGAGCACCGGCTGAGCGCACATCCGCAGCCGGCACGGGAACTCGCGCTGTCGACCGAGCGACCCAAGCGCGGCCGCCCCATGAAGACACCGGGACGCCCGGTGAAGACACCGGCCTGAGCAGGCTCGCTGTTCGCCGCAGGCGCATCGCGCGCACAGCGGAGCCCGAGCATGCGGCTCTAGGATCGAGGACATGGCCGGTTTCTGGGGCAGACGCAAACGCGAGCAGGAAGCGCAGCAGGCGCAGGATGCGGATCTGGCGCGCCACGCGCAGCAGTCGCTGGTGGCTGCTGACGAGCGCATCCGCACCACGTCCGACGAACTCGCGTTCGCGCACGCCGAGCTGGGCGAGTCCGCGACGGCCGACCTGCGCGCCGCGCTCGACTCGGTGCGCACGCACCTGCGGGAGGCGTTCCAGCTGCACCAGCTGAACCACGACGAGATCCCCGACACCGATGAAGAGCTGCGCACCCGCAACGCGCGCATCGTGCAGCTGTGCGAGTGGGCCGAGGGCCTGCTCGATGAGAAGACCGGCGACCTCGCCGAGATGGTCGCCAAGGTGCGCCGCGCCCCCGAGGTCGTCGCACAGGTGCGCCGGGATGCCGAGGCGCTGAGCGGCCGCGTTCCGCAGGCCCGCACCACCGTCGAGCGGCTGTCATCGCGGTACGCGGATTCGGCCATGCGCCGGATCGCCTCGGCCGGCGACGAGTCCGAGCAGCTCATCGCCTTCGCCACCCACGGCGCCGACGTCTCGGAGCGACGTCGCGCCGCCGGCCAGAACGAGGAGGCCAACCTCGCACTCGAGACGGCGACCGAGGCGGTGCGCCGCGCCGGTGCGATCCTCGACGCCGTCGAGGACTTCGAGATCGAGGCGCTCCGCGCCGAGTCCACCCTCGCGGACGTAGTGGCCGATTCCCGCGGTGACATCGTCACCGCTCGCAGCGCACCGCAGGTTCCCGCGGTCGTCACCGCCACCGCCGAGCTCGAGACCGCGCTGCAGTCGCTCACCCCGGCCGGACAGCCCAACGACCCCTTCGCCGAGCTCAGCCGTCTGCGCACCGCGAACGCCGCACTCGACGCCGCCATCGACAAGGCGCATTACCGCGCCCAGCATCCGCTCCCCTCGCTCGACCAGGTGCAGCACGCGCTCGACGACGCCGATCGTCAGCTCGGCGTCGCCCGCGGGCTGATCGCCGGTCATCGCGGCTGGATCGGCGCCGATGCGCGCACTCGTCTCGCCGAGGCCGAGCGACTGCGCGTCGACGTGCCGGCGATGCTGCCGGCCGAGGACACCCGCGAGAAGGCGCTGTCCGCAGCCCGTCGAGTGGCTCAGCTGGCATCCGAGGCACTGCAGCTCGCCCAGCGCGACATCGACTCCTCCCGTCCGCAGGACCAGGGCTGGGGTGGCGGTGGACAGGGCTGGGGCCCCGGCGGGCGCCGCGGAGGCAGCGGGGGCGACATCGTGAGCGGTGTGCTCGGCGGTCTCGTGATCGGCAGCATCCTCGACGGCATCTTCGACTGAGGGGCGTCCTTCGTCTCGCTGCGCTCGCTCAGGAACCGGGCTCGCATGACAGGAGGCGTCCTCCCCGCTGGGGGAGGACGCCTCTCTCGTCAGTTCAGGACGCGAGCACCTCGGCGGGCGGCGCGGCGGTCGTGAGCGCGATCACGCCGTAGTCCCAGCCCTTGCGGCGGTAGACGACGCTGGGGTGGTCGGTGCGGGCGTCGACGAACAGGAAGAAGTCGTGGCCGACCAGCTCCATGCGATCGACGGCCTCCTCGACCGTCATCCACTCGGCGTCGAAGTTCTTGGTGCGGATGACGACCGGCGAGTACTCCTCCTCTTCATCCTGCTGCACGGGAATCGCTCCGGTCGCGACGGCCTGAAGCACGTCGGCGGATGCCGGCTGCACATCGATCCCGGCGAGCGAACCGCTGCCCTTCTCGAAGTGCGGTCCGCGGTTCTGGTTGCGCCCGTCGATGCGCTTCTCCTTGGCGCGGCGCAGCTGTTCGGCGAGCTTGTCGAGCGCCATGTCGAAGGCGGCGAACTTGTCGGGGTCGATCGCCTCGGCGCGGATCACGGGGCCCTTGCCGAGCAGCGTGAGCTCGACCGTCTCGTCGGGTCGCCGTCCGTTGCGGTACGCGCGGTGGGTGACCTTGATCTCGAGCCGCATCGCTCGCGGGGCGAGCGACTGGATACGTGCTGTCTTCTCCTCGACAACCGTGCGGAACCGGTCGGAGATGCTCACTCCGACGCCGACGATGCTCGTTTCCATCACTGTCTCCTTGTCCCGGTCCTCCCGGCCAAGGGCGGACCGTGGTCGCCTTGTGTCCCCCTACCGTAGTCGCCGAGACGACCGATGTCACTACCC
>NZ_JBBDGM010000009.1:0-129067 GCF_037204185.1 Microbacterium bandirmense
GGGTTTGAACATGAAGCGTTGGGTGGACCTAAGGGGATTCGAACCCCTGACCTCCTCGATGCGAACGAGGCGCGCTACCAACTGCGCCATAGGCCCGTGAACTCAGTCAGAATATCACGCGTTCAGCCGGTCGCACGACGAGCGAGCAGCTCGCGCACGTGCGCCTCGATCTCCGCGTCGTCGATGACCCCCATGCGCGCGTACGGCGACTCCTCACCCGCGGCGGCCGGTGACACCGGAAGCGTCGCCGGGGCCGGCGGAGCCAGTTCCTCGGCGCGACGACGCGGCTCGGCGCGCCTCGCGGCACGACGACGCTCGTCCTGGGCATCCGCGGTCGCCTGCGCGGTCTGCGCGCGCGATCCTGCCATCGTCACCATTGGCTGCGGCAGCGGCCGCGGGGTCCAGGACGCCGGACCCTGATCGTGCAGCGGCGGAGACACACGGGCGACGGGAGCCTGCACCGCGGCGGGCCGCGCACGACGGGCGGCGCTGCGCGCCACACTTGCCATGCGCGCGAGCAGAGTGATGCCGATGAGCGTCAGCAGCAGGCCGCCGATCGCCGGCATCCATCCCCCGACGGCGACAGCGTTCCAGACGCCGAAGCCGAGCGCGCCGACGCCCACCACCGACATCGCCGTCGCGGTGAGACGCACCCGGCGGCGGGCACGCGCCTGTCGGATCGCCGGATCCTGGCGCGTGGCGGCCAGCTCCCGCCGCAGTTGCTCGAGGCGCGCATGCTCCTGCTCGGCCTGCACCCGCTTCGCGAGTCGCTGCTGCGCGTGCGCAGTGCGGGTCGTCAGCTCCAGCCTCACCTCATCGGGCGTCTCGCTGGTCTCGGCGAGCACGCGCAGCGCCTGGTTCAGGCGCACCGCGTTGCGCTCAGCGGAGTAGTACTGGTGCCGTCCGCGCCAGCTGGGCAGGAAGTACAGCGCCCACAGCAGCACCGCGACCAGGACGATCACGCCCCCACTCAGCACCGGCCCATCCATAGAGACCACGGTAGGCGACCGCATCCGCCGCGCTGACACTTTCGGTCGCGTGTCGTCGCGACTTGCTCACCCCTGGCGGAGGTCGGACGGCGGAACGATCGCCGCATCCTCCGGCGCCTCCCCCGCCACCCAGCGGGCGAGCACTCCGCGGGGCACATCCTCGCGCGTCAGCGCGAAGGCGTAATGGTCGCGCCAATCGCCGTCGATGTGGATGTAGCGCCGCCGCAGACCCTCGTAGCGGAAGCCCAGCTTCTGCACGACCCGCAGGCTCGCGTGGTTCTCGGGGCGGATGCAGATCTCCATCCGGTGCAGTCCGTACTGTTCGAACGCGGCGTCGGTCGCCAGGGCGACGGCCGTGGGCGTGATCGCGCGCCCGGCGAAGCGCTCACTGACCCAGTAGCCGATCGTCGCCGAAGCCAGCGATCCACGCGCGACGCCCCATACGTTGAGCTGCCCGGCGGTCTCGCCGTCGTACTCCATCACGAAGGGGTACCCGCCGCCGTCGCGGTACTGCTGCAGCAGACGGCGGATGCTGACGCGCATGTCGAAGGTCGCGACACCCCCGGGGATCGTCGCCTCCCACGGCTGCAGCCAGGAGCGGTTGGACAGCAGCTCCTTCTGCAGCACCCTGGCGTCGCGGGCGCGCACCAGTCGCAGTCCCACCGGACCGTGCTGCAGCGGCGCCAGGGCTTCGAACTGCATGATCATCCCGATGCCTACAGTCGAGCCGCGAACTCGCGCAGCCACGGGCGCAGCTCATCGCCGAGATCTTCGCGCTCGACGGCGAGCTGCACGATGGCCTTGATGTAGTCCACCCGGTCGCCGGTGTCGTAGCGGCGCCCCCCGAAAACCACACCCACGACTCCCGGGCCGTCGGGTTCGGAGGCGAGCTCCTGCAGTGCGTCGGTCAGCTGGATCTCGCCGCCCTTTCCCGGGCCGGTGCGCTCGAGCACGTCGAACACCGCCGGCGGGAGCACATAGCGACCGATCACCGCGAGGTTGGAGGGAGCGGCATCGGCGGTGGGCTTCTCTACGAGTCCGGTGACCGTCACGACACCATCGTGCTCGGTCGGCTCCACGGCCGCCGCGCCGTACAGATGGATCTGCTCCGGCGCGACCTCCATGAGGGCGATGACGGCGGCACCGGTGCGCTCGTGCACCGCGATCATGTCGCTCAGCAGCGTCTCGCGGTCGTCGATGAGGTCATCGCCCAGCAGCACGGCGAACGCGCTGTCACCGACGTGGGTGCGCGCGCGCAGCACGGCGTGCCCCAGCCCCTTGGGCTCACCCTGGCGGACGAAGTGGATGTCGGCGATGTCGCTGGACTTCATCACGCGCTCGAGCCGACCGTGGTCGCCCTTCTGCTGGAGCCGGCCCTCCAACTCGGGCACCGAGTCGAAATGGTCGGAGATCGCGTTCTTGTTGCGCCCGATGATCACCAGGATGTCGTGGATGCCGGCGCCGACCGCCTCCTCCACGACGTACTGGATCGCGGGCTTGTCGACTACCGGCAGCATCTCCTTCGGCATCGCCTTGGTGGCCGGCAGGAACCGTGTTCCCAGCCCGGCGGCGGGGATGACCGCCTTGATCTTCGTCATGCGCCACAGCATAGTCGCGCGCGACCTCGCCGCCGCGTCGACCCGACCGGTCACCGCCCACTCGCCCCACCGTATGCTCGATGCCATGTCGACCGATATCGAACAGCAGAAGAGAGCATTGCGCGCCGAGCTTCGGGAACGTCGTCAGCTGCTCTCCGAAGCGCAGCGCGACGAGGCGGCCGTCGGCCTGGCCGCCCAGTTGGATGCGCTGGTCGCCGCGCATGGCGCCCACTCGGTCTCGTGCTTCCTCTCCACGATGACCGAACCCGAGACGCGCCTCTTCCTCCGCGGGGCGATCGACCGCGGCATCCGGGTGCTCTTGCCCATCACCCGAGCCGACGGCCTGCTCGACTGGGCCGTCGCCGACGATGCCGACGACGTGGCCGAAGGGCTGTTCGGCCTTCCCGAGCCCACCGGCGAGGTGCTCGGGCCGATCGCGGTGAACGACGTCGACCTCATGATCATCCCGGCGGCGGCCGTCGACCGTGACGGAACGCGACTCGGCTGGGGGCGGGGATACTTCGACAAGACCATCGGCTCGATGGAGAGATGTCCCCCTGTCTACGCGGTCATCTATGATTCGGAGGTACTCGATTCACTGCCGCGCGAGATCCACGACCAGCCGGTGGACGGCATCGTCACGCCGTCGCAGACCATCAGGCTCTCGACCGCGCGCAACTGACAGGGAGCCCCATGCCCACCTATGCCTACGCGTGCACCGCGTGCGATCACCGTTTCGACGCCGTGCAGAGCTTCTCCGACGACGCCCTCACCATCTGCCCCGAATGCGGCGGATCGCTGCGCAAGCAGTACGGATCCATCGGGATCACCTTCAACGGCGCCGGGTTCTACCGCACCGACTCGCGCGGAAATGGCGGTGCCGCGAAGAAGGATCAGGCATCATCGAAGACGGATTCTTCGGCGAGCTCCACTCCGGCGCCCGCGAAGACCCCGGCCTCTTCCTGAGGCCGTCACTATCCAGGGGGTTGCCATGATTCAGGGTTTCAAGGAGTTCATCACCAAGGGCAATGTGATCGACCTCGCGGTCGCGGTCGTCATCGGGGGTGCCTTCACCGCCATCGTCAACGCGGTCGTCTCTTCGATCATCAACCCGCTCGTCGAGCTGTTCTTCCAGGCCGACGAGGCCGGCAAGGTCGGCATTCAGCTGACGGGCATCTACGGCCAGGTGGTCACCTTCCCGGTCGGTGAGCTGATCTCGGCCGTCATCAGCTTCCTCGCCGTGGCGCTGGTGGTCTATTTCGTGTTCGTCGTGCCGATGAACAAGTACAAGGAGCGCCAGGCCGCGAAGAACCCCGCGGTCGAGGAAGAGACCCTGCCGACCGAGCAGGAGCTGCTCATCGAGATCCGCGACTCGCTGCGCCGGAGCAGCGCAGACTGACGCACAAGTCACGAAGGCGCCCTCCCCGCTCGTCGGGGAGGGCGCCTTTCTCATGCACGCGGGCGCGCGTCCATAGTGTCCGTGCGGGTCAGTAGTGCGGCGGCACCTCGCGCAGCATCCGATCATCGTTCGGACCGCGGCCCTCCTTCGGGTCCCGCTTCCGCTCGTCTCGGACGTGCGGCTCGGCTGTCGTCCCCTCGACGGGTGTCAGCTTCGCGCGACGCGCACCGGCGACGCGCACGATGCGCTGCCGCTCGCCGTCAGCCATCCTGATCGCGCGGATCGTCGAGATCGAGCGGCTGCGTGTCGTGCTCGGCGCGCACCGCGTCCTCGTCGATCCCGAGAACCGTGCCGATGCGCCGGGCGACCGTCGCCGGATCGCTGTACAGGTCGAAGGCGTGCACGCGCACGTAGTGCCAGCCGAGGCGGCGCAGCACCTGTGGACGCAGCCGCAGGCTCTCGCGCAGCGACTCGCCCCGCGACTCCGGATCGGACTCGATGACCACGGCACGGCCGTCATGCTGCGCGACCAGCGGAAGCAGCCCGCGGTAGTCGACGTCGACCGACGCGCCCAGCCGCCGCAGTTCGCGCGCGAGGGCGAGTGTGAGCGGGTCGGCGAGGTCTTCCAGCCGGGCATCGCGGGCGCGCGCGGCCAGCCCGCCCAGGATCGACATCAGCGTGGATGCGCCGTGTTCGAGGCGGCCCTGGTCGAAGGCCGACGGGCGGATGCACGAGACGATCACCATGGAGCGCCGTGCACGCGTCATGCCGACGGTGAGCAGACGCTCGCCGTCCTCCTGCGACAGGTCTCCGAAGTCGCTCAGTACACGGCCGTGCTTGGTGAGGCCGTAGCCGAGCGAGAAGATGACGCGGTCGCGACTCTCGGCGACCGACTCCTCGAGGGTGAGTACGGCGAACGGCTCAGCGGTGTCGCGGCCGACGAAGTCGGCGACGTCGGAGCGGCCGGCGAACGCGGATGCCACGGCAGCGCGCACGCGCTCGGCGTGACGACGGCTGGCGGTGACGACCATCAGCGTCTCGGTCGGGCGGTGCACGGCGTGCTCGACGACCAGCGTGACGACGCGCGCCACCTCGGCCTCGGGACTCTCGACGGCACCGGATACGGGGTCGGGCGCCCCCACTCCCCCTTCGACGTAGTCGACCGTGAGGCTGCCGCGACCCAGGTACGAACCCGCCCACGGCAGCGACACGATGTCACCACCGTAGAAGGCGTCGTTGATGAGCTCGGCGAGATCCTCGCCACCGGCGCGATAGCTGCGCGTGAGGGTCACCACCGGGAAGAGGTCGGCGAGCCGCTCGAAGGCCGACACGTTGTCGAAGTCGACCTCGGGCTCCCACCCGGCATCGGGCAGCGTCGCGACCGAGAACGGTGTCGGTCGCTGGGTGACGGGGTCACCGAAGGCCACGATCTGCCGCGCACGACGGATGGCCGGTGCGGCCTCGGCGAGGTTCACGGCCGCAGCGTCGACCAACAGCACGGCATCGAACTCGACCGAATCCGGGATCGCGGGCACCTCGTAGGGTGAGGCGATCCAGACCGGCGCGAGCACGCGGACCAGGTCGGGAGCGGCCGACACGATCTCGGCCGTGGTCGCCTCACCGCTCTTCAGCGCCTGACGCAGATTCGCGGCCTGCTCGGGCTCGTCGACCATGGCGATGCGCCACTGGTTCGCGAGGTTCCATGCCAGCAGCGGGCCGGCCATCGCCGTGTGCGCCTCGTCCACCAGGCGGAAGTCACGCTCGAGACGGTCGACGACCGCGGTGTTCGCGCCCAGCAGGGACCGGTCGTCCTGCAGGGCGCGCTCGAGCAGCGACTGCCACCAGCAGAACTCCAGCTCGTCGGCCACCCGATCCTCGGGCACGTGGCGCACCGAGAGGTCTGCCAGCAGCGGGCGCAGTCCCATCGCGGTCAGCGCATCGCGGATCTCGGTGCGCTCGACGAGGTTGTCGAACACCGCGGAACGCGCTGCGAGCCCCGAGAGCGTGCGCACCAGACGCGCCACCGGCAGCGCGGTCAACGGCTCTTTGCGCCCCAGCGCCGCATCCAGCTCGGCCAGCTCAGCCGAGACCCGCTGCCAGGCGACATGCACGTCGGAGAGTCCGAGCGGCACCTGCGGCGCCACGCCCGCGTCGACGTAACGCTGCCACTGGGTGCGCTGATGCTGGATGCGCAGCAGCGCCTCGTGCATCTCGGTCACGTGCGCGCCCGGCCGCACGTACTCGCGGGCCAGCTTCTTCAGGCGTCGCCGGTTCGCCGCTGACATGCCCGGCGAGTCGCGTCGCGATCCGTGCGCCTGGATGAGCTCGCCGAGCGGCCTCTCGAAGACGGTGGGGCTGAACTTGTCGAGCGAGTCGCGGATGCCGTGCAGCAGATGCACGTACTCGCCGAGCTCGTCGATCGTCGAGAACGGCCGCATGCTGGTCTGCGCGATCAGCTCGTACCCGCGCTCGAGAAGGGCGGGCACGGCGGTGCTGTGCAGCCGCCCGGCGAGCGCATGCGCGTGCTGCGCGGCCTCGGCGCTGTCGAAGCTCACGCCGTACCACGGGGAGTCGTCAGGGCCGAAGCGGAACTCGCCCAGACGCGCGGCGCGCGTGAGCGCCTGGGCCGCGTCACTGCGGTCGCCGACCAGCTTCTCGAGAGTCTCCATCGACAGCCGTGCGCCGGTCGACGGCGGCACCGGGCGCAGCGCGAGACGCGTCAGCTCGCGCGTCGCATCGAGCACGGATGCCCCCGTGCGCCCCACCGGCCCGGTCAGCGCCGAGCGGTAGTCGCGCAGCACTGCGCGCAAGCGCACCAGCGCCTCGTCGACCTCGGTGGCCTTGGGCTGCGTGGCCTTCTCACTGCGGCTGATCGCCTTGATGAGGTCCCGTCGTGACGAGGACGGCGAGACAGCGAGTCCGTCGAGCCCGATGCCCGCCAGCCGATGGGTCACGCCGTCGAGCGTGGAGCGTCGGGCCGACACCACCAGGACACGCCTGCCGGCCCGGACGAACGCGCCCAGCGCGTTGATCACCGTCTGGGTGCCGCCGGTGCCAGGAAGGGTCGCGACGACGAGGGAGTGCCCGGCGGCGATGCGCGCCAGCACGTCCTCCTGCTCGGCGTCGGCGTCGACGAGCAGACTCTCGGATGCCGGTGCGCGGTCGTCCGGACCGGTGACCGTCGGCACCTCCCTCGGCGCGGCCACCCGCTCGCGGTCGTCGCTGTGGCCGCCGAGGGCGTTGAGCACCGGATGGTCGAGATCGACCATGTCGCGCACCATGGCGCCGGCGACATCGGCGAACGTCGAGACGATCAGACGGGGATGCACCGCGAACGTGTCGATCGATTGCGTCAGTGCCCGCAGTCGGTCGATGACGGGCTGGGGTTTGAAGATGCCGCCGTCGTAGGCGAGCGCGGCCAGGCCCGTCGGGTCGAGGTCGAGCCCGAAATGCTCGCGGGCGACACGCACGAGCTCGGGATTCACCTCGAACGCACCCTGCAGCTTGAGTTCGTAGTCCGCGTGATGCCGGCGGATGGCCAGCGGACGCAGCAGCACGGGCGCGGCGAAGTCGGCCCCGCCGACGCGCCAGCGTGCGATGCCGACCGCCAAGCGCACGGTGTCGATGCCGCGGACAGCGCGCAGCTCGGTGTTCCGCGCCGTGATGCGCTCGGCAGCCAGGCGGGCCGTGCGCAGGCCGACCTCGTCGCGGAACAGGTTCGACAGCAGCGTCGAGCGGCCGGTGATGAACTGCGGCAGGCTGCCCGGGTGCGCCGTGGAGATGTCGATCCCGGCATCCGGCGCCTCAACGAAGGTCACCAGCGGGGATGCACCGCCGAGATCGGCCGCCTGGGCACGAAGGCCAGTGCGCGTCGCCTCGGCGGCGTGGGCGATGTCGACACCCGTCGAGGAGTCGCTCAGATCGCCGAGCTTCACCGTGGATTCTGCCCCCGCGGCCTCGGCGCTCTTGGAATCACGTCGCCACACATCGCCCAGCCTAAGCGGCGCGGGCCCCGCATCCGGTATCCCTGGCCGATTCACGGCGATTCGTGGCCGCGCACGCGACTTGTCCTGCACAACCTGCGGTTTCGACGAGTTGTCCACTGCGGCCGCGATCGCGGCATCCCACGATCGTCTTCGGCGGCAGGATGGGCTCATGACCTTCCGTTACGACTTCGCTCCGACCCCCTTCGGCGATGGACTCGCGGTGTTCTCGGATGCCGGCATCGTCTCCTTCGATCTCTCCGAGGCCGACGATCCGCATGCGCCATGGCTGCTCGAGCGCGTCTCCCGTCAGCTCAGCGCGGTGCCCGAGCTCGACGCCGGCGCCGCCGATGAGCTGGCGCATCTGCTCGATGAGTACTTCAACGGCGAGCCCGTCGACTTCGCTCGGCGGCTGCGACTGGACTGGCGCCTGGCCGAGGGGTTCACCCGGTCGGCGCTGCGGGCGGTGTGCGATATCCCCTGGGGCGAGACGATGAGCTACGGCGAGGTGGCCGTCGTCGCCGGCAGCCCGGGGGCGGCGCGTGCCGTGGGCACCGCCTGCCGGCTGACCCCGTTCTCGGTGATCGTCCCTGTGCATCGGGTGATCCGCTCCGACGGCACGCCCGGCCACTACGGCGCCCATCCCGAGCGCAAGCGCTTCCTGCTCGACCTCGAGCGCGAAGCCCGCTCGGGGTCGTGAACGCAGCGGACCCCGGCGTGTAGGCCGCCGGGGTCCGCTGGATCGGAGCGCACACCTGCGAGCGCGTGCTCAGTGCGCAGCAGGTGTCAGTGCTCCGGCAGGTGTCAGTGCTCCACCGCCTTCTCCGCTCCGAAGCCGGTGAGCGAACGCACCTCCATCTCTGCGGCGAGCGCCTTCGACTCCGCGGTGCGGGCGGTGACGGTGCCGAGCCAGCCGAGGAAGAACCCGAGTGGGATCGAGATGATCCCGGGGTTGCTCAGCGGGAAGATCGCGATGTCGATACCGGGGATCATCGAGGTCTCGGAACCCGAGAACACCGGCGAGATCACGATCAGGCCGATCGCGCCGATCAGACCGCCGTACATGCTCCACACCGCACCACGCGTGTTGAACCGACGCCAGAACAGCGAGTAGAGGATCGTCGGCAGGTTGGCGGATGCCGCGACGGCGAACGCCAGCGCCACGAGGAAGGCGATGTTCTGCCCCTGTGCTCCGATGCCGCCGACGATCGCCAGGACCCCGATCACGAGGACCGTGCGTCGGGCGACCTTGACCTCGCCGTTCGGCGCGGCAGTGGACTTGCCGTCCTTGTCGCGCTTGATCACGTTGGCGTAGATGTCGTGGGCGAACGATGCCGCCGCCGTGATCGTCAGTCCGGCGACGACGGCGAGTATGGTCGCGAACGCCACGGCCGAGATGAAGCCCATCAGCACGGGACCGCCCAGTGCCTGCGCGAGCAGCGGGGCCGCGGAGTTCACCCCGCCGGGCGCCTCGAGGATGTTCTCGGGTCCGACCAGCGCGCCGGCGCCGTAGCCCAGCACCAGGGTCAGCAGGTAGAACAGGCCGATCAGCCAGATCGCCCACACCACCGAGCGCCGTGCCTCCTTCGCCGTCGGCACCGTGTAGAACCGCATCAGCACGTGCGGCAGACCGGCCGTGCCGAGCACCAGTGCCATGCCCAGTGAGATGAAGTCGATCGGGTTGGCCCCGTACTTCAGCCCCGGGCCGAGCACCTTCTCGCCCGCAGGCGATTCCGCCACGGCGGCTTCGAGCAGAGTGTTCAGGCTGAACCCGTTGAGGGCCAGCACCCAGATCGTCATCGCGACGGCGCCGGCGATCAGCAGGCCGGCCTTGACGATCTGCACCCAGGTGGTGCCCTTCATGCCGCCCACCAGCACGTAGACGATCATGAGCACGCCGACCACGGCGATGACGATCGACTGCCCGACCCTGCTGTCGATGCCGAGCAGCAGCGAGACCAGCCCGCCCGCGCCGGACATCTGGGCGAGCAGGTAGAAGAAGCACACCGCGAGCGTCGTGATCGCGGCGGCCATCCGCACCGGACGCTGCTTCAACCGGAACGCGAGCACATCGGCCATCGTGAACTTGCCGGTGTTGCGCATCAGCTCGGCGACCAGCAGCAGAGCGACCAGCCAGGCCACGAGGAAACCGATCGAGTACAGGAAGCCGTCGTACCCGTTCACGGCGATCGCACCGCAGATGCCGAGGAACGACGCCGCCGACAGATAGTCGCCGGCGATGGCGAAGCCGTTCTGGGTGCCGCTGAACGAGCGTCCGGCAGCGTAGTAGTCGGCCGCGGTCTTGTTGTTGCGGCTGGCACGGATCACGATGAACAGCGTCACGGCGACGAAGGCCGCGAAGATCGCGATGTTCAGGACGGGGTCGTTCTGCGACGCCTCCGCCGCGATGACCGTCGGGTTCATGCCGTCACCTGCGCCTTCTCGAGGTCTTCACGGATCTCTGTCGCGATCGGGTCGAGCCTCCTGTTCGCGAAGGAGACGTAGGCCATCGTGATCGCGAATGTCGTCACGAACTGTCCGAGGCCGAAAAGCAGGCCGACGGTGATATCACCCCACACGCGCTGGCTCATGAAATCGACGGCGAACGCCGCCAACAGCACATATGCGAAGTACCAGATGAGGAAGAATGCGGCGAGCGGAAAGATGAAAGAGCGCTGCGTGCGCTTCAGAGTGCGGAACCGCTCGGATTCCTCGACCGCGATGTAGTCGATACCACCGCCGGATTCTTCATTGGTCAGATCTGTCATGGGGCCTCCTCGCCGCATGTCGGATACCGCACGGCGGCGCCGTGCGAGTGGTAGGGTCGACGCTACGAAACGGCTGGACGCGGTCGTCACCCCCGAAAGTTGGTACTGGTGTGAGAGCGACTGCGCAGACGGGACCCGTCGAGGAGCTCATCGCTGAGGGTGTCCGCGAGCTCGCGCAGCGCACCCACTTCCCCGTCGCGTTCGGCGGCCTCTTCGACCATGGCTCGGTGACCGTCACGAGCATCATCGGCAACCGCACCCGCAGCCTGGACGGGCTGAGCGTGCGTCCGGAGCGCGGACTGGGCGGCCGGGCGATGATCGAGTTGCGGCCGCGGATGACCAACGACTACCGCACGTCACAGCAGATCACCCACGACTATGACGTCTATGTGCTGGGCGAAGGCTTGCGCACGCTGCTCGCCGTGCCCATCATCGTCGGCGGACGCTCCCGTGGCGTGCTCTACGCGGGCGCGTGGGAGCAGTCTCAGATCGGCGGGGTGACCACGGCGCCGGCGATGGGCGTGGCGCAGCGGATCAGCGCCGAACTGCGTGTCCGCGACGAGGTCGATCGTCGCGTTCGCGAGCTCGCCCCGTCACCGGCGATGGATGCCACGCAGCGGGAGGATCTTCGCGAGAGCTTCGCCGAGCTGCGCAGCATCGCCGCCATGGTCGCCGATGACCGCCTGCGCACGCGGATCGAGGCGGTCGAGCGCCGCCTGCTCGGTCTCGCCGAGCCGCAGGGCGCCCCACCGACCGCACCGCTGCAGACCGTGCACCTCTCGCCACGCGAGCTGGACGTGCTGGCCTGCGCGGCGATGGGGGCGACGAACGCCGAGATCGCCGCTGATCTGGGTCTGCGCGAGGGAACGGTGAAGGCCTATCTGAGCGCTGCGATGTCGAAGCTCGATGCGTCGACCCGCCATGCTGCTGTGGCGCGCGCCCGCCGCCTCGGACTTCTGCCCTGAGATTCCTCTGTGGCACACGCGAATCGGTATTGCGCGCACGAATTCACGGGTCGGAAATGCGTGTTATTGATTGCTCTGCGGTTATTTTGCGAATAGCGTGTCCTGCATGGCTAGAAGAATTGTGCATCAGCTGGTTGACGATATCGACGGAACGCTTCTCGAGGTCGGCGAAGGCGAGACCGTTCATTTCTCGGTGAATGGCGTCGCGTACGAGATCGACCTGACGAACGCGCACGCCGAGGAACTGCGCGAGGCGCTCGCGCCGTACATCACGGCGGGTCGCCGCACGGCGGCATCCGGCTCCCGCACGAGTGCGCCGCGCAAGCGCGCCGCTCGCAATTCCGATTCGTCGGCCATTCGCGCGTGGGCGAAGGAGCAGGGTCTCGACGTGTCCGAGCGCGGGCGAATCTCGGCGGAGGTCCTCGAGGCGTACAACGCCGCGCACTGACACCGGGTGATGGCCGGGACCCAGCGGGGCCCCGGCCATCATGGTCAGCGATAAGGGAATGGTGCCCTCGACAGGATTCGAACCTGCGACCTGCCCTTTAGGAGAGGGCTGCTCTATCCAGCTGAGCTACGAAGGCGCATTGCAAGTCTAACCGGCCGCTCTACGCGGCCAGCGCCAGATACGGCTCCCAGCGCGGGTCACCGCGCTCGACGCCGCGCACCGTCCACGCCGTGCCCCGCGGCGGTCGCGGCGTCATGCGGAGCGCCCATCCCATCTCCTGCGGCGTGCGGTCGCTCTTGGCGTTGTTGCACGCGAGGCAGCACGCGACCAGGTTCTCCCAGCTGTCCGCCCCGCCACGCGATCTCGGCAGCACATGGTCGATGGTCGCGGCGGACTTGCCGCAGTATCCGCACCGATGCTCGTCCCGGCGCAGCACGCCACGGCGGGTGACCGGCACTCTTCGTGTCGACGGCACCCGGACGTATCGGGTGAGCAGGATCACGACGGGCCGTTCGTAGGCGACGCGTCCGGCCCAGACCGGTTCGCTCTCCACGTGTTCGATCACGCTGGCCTTGTCGTTCAGGACGAGCACGAGGGCTCTCTTGAACGAGACCACGGTCAGGGGCTCGTATCCGGCGTTCAGGACCAGTGTGCGCATCGTCGTCATCCTCTCGATCCGCCGGGATGGCTTCCCGGCACTCTCGACTCACACGACGTCACACGGGCGGCAGCGACCGCGGGGACGACGAAGGCGCTGTCTACTGCAGACAGCACCTTTCGCGCCCGGTTGCACCGAGCTGTTCCCGCGGACGAATCCGAGGCACGCGACGACCGTGCACATCCATGGTGCGGATGCCCGGTATCGGTTCCATCGGAGTCTCCTGCCCGTACGACGACGCGTACAGGCTAGCCCATCCCCCTTACGGAGCAGCGAACCGCGGGTGAAGCCCGACGAACGTGTCGGATCAGGCGTTGGCGCCCAGCCAGCCGATCGGCTCGACGCGCGACCCGTTGACCTCGACCTCGAAGTGCAGGTGCGCACCGAAGGACCGACCGGTGTTTCCGACCTTGCCGATGAACTGACCGGCCTCGACCGTCTGACCGGCCTGCACGGCACGTGTGCCGTTGGTCATGTGCGCGTACAGGGTGGAGACGCGCTGACCGCCCACGACCGAGTCGATGACGACGGCGACGCCGTAGCCGTAGTGACTCTCCGACGAGATGCGCACCACGCCGCTGGCCGCGGCGAAGATCGGGGTGCCGGCCGGAGCGACCATGTCAGCGCCGTTGTGACCATTGCCGAGCGTGCGGCTGACGTAGTACGAGCCCTGCGGGACCGGGTAGCGCACGGCTCCGGACCCGGCAGCGACCAGTCGCAGGTCGGCGTCGCTGATGCGCACGCCGGGGTTTGCCGCTGCCACTCGGGCGGCTGCCTCGGCGCGGGCCTTCGCGGCCGCTTCCGCCTTCTTCTTCGCGATCTCGTCCGGCGTGGTCGCGGAGTAGCTGCCGCGCTTGAGCGGGGCTGCGGTCGCCTCGGACGCGACCACGAGCGACTGCGCGTCACCGACGGCCATCTGCTGCAGCGTGGTCGCCTCGCTCTGCACGGAGGTCGAGGCGGCGTAGGAGGGAAGCGCGACGGCGGCGACCAGTGCGCCGACGGCCGCGAAGATCGCGACGGTGCGCATGGGCTTCACGCTGGATCGCTTCGTGCGGGTAGCGCGGGGGCGAGCGGGCTTCTTGTCTTCAGCTGTGTCAGTCGTGACGATATCTGCGGCCAAAAGGGATTCCTCCTGCGCCTCCACGCTCGGGTAAGCGTCGGCTCATCAGCAATGTCGATTCTCGGGCACGTGAGACACGGCACGTTGTGCGAACTACTCGCGAAGACGATGAGCCGAGGAGGCGATCTTCGCGATTCGTCCCCTGCGGGCTTCTTCACCGAGGACCTGACCGAGGTTACCGGAAGATAACGATCTTGTCACCCTCAGAACCTGACAATCCCCTCAACCGCGCCGATAATGCACTCTGATCAGGCGTTCGTCCCGATGAGGAAGATGTGCGATGCGAGCTCGACGGGCAGCTCCAGCCCCGCGTCGCTGCCCTCCATCTGGATCAGCACGTAACCCTCGCTGTACCGGTAGTCGCCGGTGGCGCCCGGCACGACGCCGGCGTCGCGCAGCTGCTCGAGCAGTTCGGGGTCGACCTGCGCGGGCTCGGCGAGACGACGCACGGTGCCCTGGATCGGCCCGCCCTCGGCATCCAGCTTCTTCACCAGACCGATGACCCCCTCGTCGAACGCGGGCGTCTCGATGTCGCCGAGCTGGTCGAGACCCGGGATCGGGTTGCCGTACGGAGACTCGGTCGGATGCCCGAGCAGTTCGACCAGCCGGCGTTCGACCTGCTCACTCATCACGTGCTCCCAGCGGCAGGCCTCGTCGTGCACGTACGCCCAGTCCAGTCCGATCACATCCGACAGCAGGCGTTCCGCCAACCGGTGCTTGCGCATCACGTCGACAGCCTTGCGGCGTCCGGAGTCGGTGAGCTCGAGACGGCGGTCCTCGGAGACGACCACCAGGCCGTCGCGCTCCATGCGTCCCACCGTCTGCGACACCGTGGGACCGGAGTGTCCGAGGCGCTCGGAGATCCGCGCGCGCAGGGGCACGATGTTCTCCTCCTCGAGCTCGAGAATGGTGCGCAGATACATTTCTGTGGTGTCGATCAGGTCGGTCATTCGGCCCCTCCGGAGTTCTTAGGCAAGCCTACCTTCCCGGTGCCCGACATCGGCCGTCATACGTCCGGGCGTCGTCGCGGTCGCACATAGAATCGTGACCATGGCGATCGAGATCCCCCGTGAACTCCTGCCCGTCGACGGACGCTTCGGCTGCGGCCCGTCCAAGGTGCGCCCGGCGCAGGTCGAGGCTCTCGCCGCCGCGGGTGCGAGTCTGCTCGGCACCTCGCACCGCCAGGCCCCCGTGAAGAACCTGGTCGGCAGCGTGCGCGAGCGGCTGTCGCAGCTGTTCCGTCTGCCCGAGGGCTACGAGATCGTGCTCGGGAACGGCGGATCGACGGCGTTCTGGGACGCTGCCGCATTCGGCCTCATCGAGCGTCGCAGCCAGAACCTGGTGTTCGGCGAGTTCGGCGGCAAGTTCGCCAAGGGCGCGGCAGCCCCGTGGCTGGAGGCCCCGGATGTGCGCAAGGCCGAGCCGGGCACGCTGACCTCCCCCGAGGTCGTCGACGGCGTCGACGTGTACGCCTGGCCGCACAACGAGACCTCCACCGGCGTCGCCGCCCCGGTTCGCCGCGTGAAGGCCGACGCCCTCACCGTCATCGACGCGACCAGCGCCGCCGGCGGCATCGACGTCGACATCGCTCAGACCGACGTGTACTACTTCGCACCGCAGAAGAACCTCGGCTCCGACGGCGGTCTGTGGTTCGCGGCCGTCTCACCCGCGGCGATCGAGCGCATCGAGCGCATCGCCGCCTCGGACCGATACATCCCCGACTTCCTCAGCCTGAAGAACGCCGTCGACAACTCGCGCCTGAACCAGACGCTGAACACCCCGGCACTCGCGACCCTGCATCTGCTCGACAGCCAGCTGGAGTGGATGCTGTCGAATGGCGGGCTCGACTGGGCCGCCGCACGGACTGCCGAATCGTCGGCGCTCCTGTACGACTGGGCGACAGCATCCGATGTGGCCATGCCGTTCGTCGCCGACGCGGCGCACCGCTCCCCCGTGGTCGTCACGATCGACTTCGACGACACCGTGGATGCCGCCGCCATCGCGAAGACGCTGCGCGCGAACGGCATCGTCGACACCGAGCCGTACCGCAAGCTCGGGCGCAACCAGCTGCGCATCGCGACGTTCGTGTCGATCGAGCCCGACGACGTGCGTCAGCTGATCCGCTCGATCGACCACGTGCTCGCCCAGGGCTGAGCCCGGAGGCGCAACTCAGGACTCGGTGTCGGATGCCCGATCCTGGGCATGCTCGTCAGAATCCTCGTCAGACTCGTCGTCGTTCGGCTCGTCATCCGATTCGTCGTCCGAGTCATCCGAATCGTCGGCGTCTTCGTCGAGCTCGTCGATGTCGACGCCATCGAGGTCTCCGCCGTGCAGATGCGGGGAGCCGTCGTCGTCGAAATCGGCCGCGGCGAGGTCGTCGACGTCATCGAGAGCGCCCTCGTCGCCGTCCGACTCGTCATCGTGCTCATCCTCATCGGCACCCTGCGCGGCGAGTTCGGCCTGGTGCGCACGGTATTCCGCGAGACGCTCCGCCCACGGCACCCAGTCCGGCGCCAGCAGCGATCGGTCGCCGGGCATCAGCTCGACCTCGAGCACGGTCGGGTCGGCGTCGTCGAGCTGCGCGACGCTGACCGTCCAGTACCAGCCCGGATAGCCCGGCAGGCGGTTCTCGAAGCGCAGCGACACCACACCATCGTCCTCGGCGGTGTACCCGGCCGACGGCCCGACCGTCGAGGCGGGCGTGACCTCGTGCAGCGCGGCGAGCGCGAGATCGCGCGTCGCGGCGGCCAGTTCGTCAGGCGTCGAGATCATCGGCGACCTTACGCAGCACAGCGGCCACCTTGCGGCTCTGGCCCGCGGACGGGTAACGGCCGCGACGCAGGTCGCCACCCATGTCGTCGAGCAGGCGCACCAGGTCTTCCACGATGATCGCCATGTCGTCGGCGTTCTTGCGGTTGGCCTTCGCGAGGCTCGGCGGGGCGTCGAGCACGCGCACCGAAAGCGCCTGCGGTCCGCGACGGCCATCGGCCAGTCCGAACTCGACTCGGGTGTTCTTCTTCACGACGCTGCCCTCGGGAAGGGCAGAGGCGTGCAGGAAGACGTCCTGGCCGTCATCGGAAGCGATGAAGCCGAACCCCTTCTCGTCGTCGTAGAACCTGACCTTGCCGGTGGGCATGCGAGAACCTCACTGAAAACGGTGGAAAGCCGCGCGGAGGCGCGACCCCCTCCAGCCTACCCGGCTGCGGCCGGCCGGCAGGCGATACGCTGGGAAGGATGAGCACGCACGAACCCAGCCCGGAACCGCGCACCGGAGCACTGGAACGCTTCCTGGCCTACGCCGCGTTGATCCTCGCGGCCGCATCGATCATCAGCTTCTTCGCGATCATCATCGGCACGGCCACCGGCATGAATCAGGATGCCTTCGGCGACGGTATGTGGCCGTTCGTCGCGGCCCTGCCGCTGTTCGGGCTGCCGCTGGCCTTCGTGATGATCATCGCGCTGCTGACCATCAGCTTCGTGCGCAGGGGACGCGCGGACAAGAAGTCCTGATCCGATGAGCACCCACGCACGTCCGCTCGCCGACAGGCTCGCCGCGGCGAGCGACGCGCAGCTCGAGGAGCTGCTGCGGCGCAGGGGTGTGCGTCCCGACGTCGACTGGGACGACTTCTTCGACGCCGCCGAGGCACTGCTCGAGCCGGCGTCGATCGAACGGGGCCTGAAGGCGCTCACCCGAGACGAGGCGCGACGGCTGCACGACATCGTCGACGGACGGCAGCAGGGCGACCTTCGGGCAGCGGAAGCCGGAACCCCCGAAGACCTCGCCCTGATCGACGCCCAGGGACGGGCCCCCGTCCCCGTGGCCGCGCAGGTGCACGACATGCCCGCAGTGCCCGACGCGCCGCAGGCCGCTGTGCCACGGGCATCCGATGCCGTCTCGGCGCGCGCCGCCGAGCGCGCCTTCACGACCGTGGGTGGTCTCGCCGACCTGCTGCTGGCCACCCGATCCGCCCCGCTGACGCTGGTCGCCACCGGCACTCTGAGCGCCTCGGAGCGGCGGCGCTTCGGCGAGGACGATGACCTCGATCAGCTGCGGGTCCTCGCCGAGCTGGCCGGTCTGGCGCGCCCTGTCGATCGTCGACTGCGCGTCACCACGGCGGTCGACGACTGGCTGGCCGCCTCGTTCGCGCCGCGGTGGGCGCACCTCGCCGCCGCGTTCCGTGACGCCCTGCCTGCGGGCATCCGCGTCGGCGACGGGTGGGCGCCCGTCGTCGCGTGGCCACACGCGCACCCCTGGGACCCGACATGGCCGGCCAGGGCGGCTCAGCTGGCCGATCTCGCACGACGGCTGGGGCTGCTCGCCGAGGACGGCTCCGAGCCCGAGTGGGCGGCCGCACTGCGCACGGGGTCCGAGATCGACACGACGCCGCTCGAGGCGCTGCTGCCCACCGAGGTGGACCGGCTGTTCCTGCAGAACGATCTGACCGCGATCGCTCCCGGCCCGCTGCAGCCGGCGCTCGACAACCGCCTGCGGGCCATGACCGAGCACGAGTCGGCGGCGCAGGCCTCGTCGTACCGGTTCACCGCCGACTCGATCGCCCGCGCCCTCGTGGAGGGCGAGACCGAACAGAGCATCCTGCAGTTCCTGCGCGAGGTGTCGCTGACCGGGCTGCCGCAGGCGTTGCAGTACCTGGTGGCGCAGACCGCCGCACGACACGACCTGGTGCGCGTCGGGCCCGATGCGACCGGGGGCACGATCGTGTCGAGCACCGACGCGCACCTGCTCGAGGCGATCGAGGTCGACCGCAACCTGCGCCCGATGGGTCTCGTGCGCGAGGGCGAGCATCTGACGTCGCGGGTGGGTGCGCAGACCGTCGCCTGGGCGCTGACGGATGCCCGGTACCCCGCCACCCTGGTCGATCGCGACGGCTCGGCGGTCGCGGCGACGCCCGCGCACCCGGCCCCGGGCGGGGCCGAGGAGCCGCCATCGTATGCGCCGCTGCTCGCCCGACTGCGCTCGCACCAGGGCCCGGACGCGGATGCCGCCTGGCTCGATCGCGAGCTGGAGGCCGCCGTGCGCGCCCGCGCCGTGGTGCTCGTGGAGGTGGCGATGCCCGACGGCTCCCGCCGTGAACTGACGCTCGAGGCGTCCGGCGTCGGCGGCGGACGCCTGCGCGGCCGCGACCGCACCGCCGATGTGGAGCGCACCCTGCCGGTGCACAGCATCCGCTCGGTGCGCGTGCTGGAGAGCTGACCCCGCACGGCGACGGTAGACTGGTCTGCTATGTCTGATGGCCCCCTGATCGTCCAGAGCGACCGCACCGTGCTGCTCGAGGTCGCGCACGCCGACGCAGAGTCCGCGCGGCACGAGCTGGCGATCTTCGCCGAGCTCGAGCGCGCACCGGAGCACATCCACACCTACCGCATCACCCGGCTGGGCCTGTGGAACGCGCGCGCCGCCGGACACACCGCCGACGACATGCTCGAGACGCTCGACCGCTGGTCGCGCTTCCCCGTGCCGCCCTCCGTGGCCGTCGACCTGCGCGAGACGGTGAACCGCTACGGGCGCCTGGTGATCGAGCGCGACGACGAGGGAGCACTCGTGCTGCACTCGTCCGACCCGGCGGTGCTCACGCAGGTCGCGAACAACAAGCGCATCCAGCCGCTGCTGATCGGGCATCCGTCTCCCGAGAGCTACGTCGTCGATGCATGGGCGCGCGGCCAGATCAAGCAGGAGCTGCTCAAGATCGGCTGGCCCGCCGAAGACCTCGCCGGCTATACGCCGGGCACGCCGCATGAGATCGACCTCGCCGAGGACGGCTGGACGATGCGCCCGTACCAGCGGGAAGCCGTCGACGCCTTCGCGAAGGACGGCTCGGGCGTGGTGGTGCTGCCCTGCGGCGCCGGCAAGACGATCGTCGGCGCGGGCGCGATGGCCGCCACCGGCACGACGACCCTGATCCTCGTCACGAACACCGTCTCGGCACGGCAGTGGCGCGACGAGCTGCTCAAGCGCACCTCGCTCACGGCCGAGGAGATCGGCGAGTACTCCGGGCAGGCGAAAGAGGTCAAGCCCGTCACCATCGCGACGTACCAGATCCTCACCGCCAAGCGGAAGGGCCAGTACGCGCACCTGTCGCTGCTCGACGAGATGGACTGGGGTCTGATCGTCTACGACGAGGTGCACCTGCTGCCGGCTCCGGTGTTCAAGCTCACCGCCGACCTGCAGGCGCGCCGCCGCATCGGACTGACTGCCACGCTGGTGCGCGAGGACGGCCGCGAGGGCGACGTGTTCAGCCTGATCGGCCCCAAGCGCTTCGACGCGCCGTGGAAGCAGATCGAGGCGCAGGGCTTCATCTCGCCAGCAGCCTGCTACGAGGTGCGTGTCGACCTGCCGCCGAGCGACCGGCTGGAGTACGCGGCGGCGACCGATGACGAGCGCTATCGGCTGGCGGCCTCGGCACCGGCGAAGATCGCCGCGGTGCGCGAGTTGATCGACAAGCACCCCGGCGAGCGCATCCTGGTGATCGGACAGTACCTGGATCAGCTTGAGTCGCTGTCCGACGCGCTGGGAGCCCCGCAGATCACGGGCGCGACGCCGGTGGATGAGCGTGAAGAGCTGTACCGGCAGTTCCGCGAGGGCGAGATCTCGCTGCTGGTGGTGTCGAAGGTGGCGAACTTCTCGATCGACCTGCCCGAGGCGTCGGTTGCGATCCAGGTGTCGGGGTCGTTCGGCTCGCGCCAGGAGGAGGCGCAGCGTCTCGGACGCCTGCTGCGCCCGAAGCAGTCGAACCACACGGCGAGCTTCTACACGCTGATCGCGCGCGACACGGTCGACCAGGACTACGCGCAGAATCGTCAGCGGTTCCTCGCGGAGCAGGGCTACAGCTACACGATCATGGACGCGCACGAGCTGAGCGCCGCGTAGCGGGCGGCGGGGCTCAGCGTCAGCTGCGTTCGTCGCCCGGCTTCAGGCCGCAGCGCCAGCAGGGCGCCGCGAGGTCGTCGAGCAGCGCGCCGCAGTCCGGGCACACCTTCGACAGCCAGCAGGCGCTGTCGCCGCCGTCGTCCTCACCCATACCTCGGATGCTACTCCGCCGTGCGTCATCGGGTTCACGCTCGGGCGATCGTCGCGCCGATCGCGACGCCGACCGACCCGAAGAACACCACGGCGCTGAAGATGGCGTGGAAGGTGACCAGGGCCGGGAGCCGTCCGGTGAACACGGTGCCGATGGCTCGCACGTAATCGCGCATGCCCGCGGGGGCCGCGCCGCGCACCTGCCTCGAGCGGGCGACCATCTGCGTCTCGCCGAACGGGATGCCGATGCACAGGCCGACGACCGCAAGCCACGCCCAGAGCACCCCGCCGGTGGCGACGAAGACGATCCAGGATGCGAGGCAGGCGAGCACCACGACGACATGCGTGATCACTGCTCGCGCACCGGCGCCGTGCGCATGGCGGGCCCAGCCGAC
This sequence comes from Microbacterium bandirmense, assembly GCF_037204185.1. Lineage (NCBI taxonomy): Bacteria > Bacillati > Actinomycetota > Actinomycetes > Micrococcales > Microbacteriaceae > Microbacterium > Microbacterium bandirmense. Next base: position 21,360 of record NZ_JBBDGM010000009.1, read on the forward strand.
CAGCAGGGCGATCCCCGCCACGGCCTGCACGATCCACGCGCCGAGGATGATCAGGTCCATGACGGAACTGTACTACTTTCGTAGTGATTTGTCACTAGAAACGTAGTGCATCTAGGCTCATCGAGTGAGCAGCATCCGAGAGCGCGCGCTCAACGCCGCCATCACCCTGGTCGGGACCGAGGGCGTGCGCGCCCTCACGCACGGCCGGGTGGATGCTGCCGCAGCGCTTCCGCCGGGATCCACCTCCAATCATTTCCGCACGCGCGCAGCCCTGCTGGGCGGAGTCGTCGCGTGGATCGCCCAGAGCGAGCGGGTGGATGCCGGCGAACCCGGCATCCACTCGGAGACGCAGCTCACCGCCGCGCTCACCCGCATGGTGGAGGTGCAGTCCGGCGCGCTGTCGGCGCGCACGCGCGCCCGCTACGCCCTGTTCCTCGAGGCCGACGACGACGCCGCGCAGCCGCTGCGCGCACAGCGGATCGGCTTCGAGAGCTGGGTGCGCGGCATCCTGCTCGAGATAGGCGGCACGGAGGCCGCCGATCGAACGCCCTTCCTGATGGCGGCGGCCGAGGGCGTGCTGCTGCACCGACTCACCGTCGATCCGAACGCTCCGGTCGCCGACGTGATCGCCCGCGCCGTGCGGGGTGCGCTGCACGATTGAGCGGCCGCGCGCCGCAGACAATCAGCCGATGCCACGGTGAAGTCACCATAATGGGGGCATGACTGATGCGCGCATCCTGGTCGTCGACGACGAACCGAACATCCGCGACCTGCTCTCTCGGGGTCTCAGCTTCGCCGGATTCAAGGTGAAGACGGTCGCCAACGGCGCGGCCACCATCTCGGCCGTCCTCGAAGAGGAGCCCGACCTCATCATCCTCGACGTCATGCTGCCCGATATGAACGGGTTCAGCGTCACCAAGCGACTGCGGGGCGCCGGATTCACCGCACCCATCCTGTTCCTGACCGCCAAGGACGACACCCAGGACAAGATCGAGGGGCTCAACTCCGGCGGCGACGACTACGTGACCAAGCCCTTCGCGCTCGACGAGATCGTCGCCCGCGCCCAGGCGATCCTGCGACGCACCATGCAGGCCGACGAGGAGTCGCTGATCCGCGCCGGCGAGCTGTCGATGGATCAGGACACCCACGACGTGTTCGTGGGCAAGGTCCCGATCGAGCTGAGCCCGACCGAGTTCAAGCTGCTGAAGTACCTCATGCTCAACCCCAACCGGGTGCTGTCGAAGGCGCAGATCCTCGACCACGTCTGGGAGTACGACTTCAACGGCGACGCCGGAATCGTCGAGAGCTACATCTCGTACCTGCGCCGCAAGATCGATCCGCACACCGAGGAATCGGTCATCCAGACCAAGCGCGGCTTCGGCTACATGCTGAAGGTCGGCAAGTCCGCGTGACGCGGAGTCGGTGACGGGAATGGCGAACGGATCCGATTCCGTCACCCTGTGGTGGCGTCGGATCAGTCTGCGCGCCAAGGTCACCGGCGTCACCGTCGCCGTGCTCGCGCTGGGTCTGGTGATCGCCGGAATCGGCACGGTGCCCATCCTGCGGGGCGCCATGATCAACAACATCGACGCGCAGCTGCCGGCCCTGGCGACCACGGGGCAGGCCGAGCGGTTCTTCGACGTCACCGCGGGTGACGACGGGATGCTCGTCTTCGCGCCTGCCGCCGATGCTCCGCGCTCGACCGACTTCGTCGTCGCGTTCTACCAGACCGACGGCACCCCGATCGCCGAGGCGGGCGGGCAATCGGCCGACTCGCGACCAGCCTTCCCCGAGACGTTCACGCTGCAGCAGGCCAAGGCCAAGGAAGACCAGGTCCTGCCGCTGAACAACCCCGACGGCCTGGAGTTCCACGCCGCCGTGTCGCCCCAGCCCGCCCAGAGCGCTCAGAACATCCTCTACGTGCAGGTCGTCGCGCTGCCGCTCGAGGAGGCCGACCGCATCGTCGGCACCTATTTCGCCGTGTACACCACGGTCGCTCTGGTGACCATCCTGCTGGCGGCTCTGCTGACACGAGTGCTGGTGACGCTCACGTTCCGCCGCCTCGGCCATGTGGAGTCGACCGCCATGGCGATCGCGGCGGGCGACTTCAGCCAGCGACTCACCGATCTGGAGCCCACCACAGAGGTGGGGCGCCTGAATGCGGCCATCAACACCATGCTCGACCGTGTCGACCGTTCGATCGCTCAACGCGATCGCACAGTGCAGAACATGCGTCGCTTCATCGGCGACGCCAGCCACGAGCTGCGCACTCCCCTGGTCAGCGTGCGCGGCTATGCCGAGCTGTACCGGATGGGCGCCATCCACGGCGACGAAGACACGGCACGGGCGATGGAGCGCATCGAGAAAGAGGCGATCCGCATGGGGGTGCTGGTCGAGGACCTGCTCGCCCTCGCGCGGCTCGATGAGGAGCGCTCGCGAGAACTGCAGATCGAGCCGCTCGACCTTCGCCCGATCGCGCGCGACGCGGCGCTGGATATGCGCGTGGCGGCCCCGGCGCGCACGGTGACCGTGATCGACACCACCGCCGACGGAACGACCGAGACCCGCACACGGCCGGCCGCGACGGCCACATCGGCCAAGCCGGCCCCGGCGCCGGGGCGGGCCGCGGGTGCGCTCGCCCGGCTGCGCCGCCGCCCGAAGGCCGGCGCACAGCCGCCCAGAACGCCGGCAGCGGACTCGCCGGTCGCTCGCCAAGGCGGCGATGGCACGACGCCGGGCGGCTTGCCGGCGATCGACTTCACCGAAGCGACAGATGCCCCGGTGCGCACGCCGCCGATCGTGCTCGGCGAGGACAACAAGGTGCGACAGGTCGTGACGAACCTGCTGGGCAACGCCCGCCGCTTCTCGGCCGAGGACGCCCCCATCGAGATCGTCGTCGGAGCGGATCGCCGACGTGGGGTCGGCACGATCGCGGTGGTCGACCACGGTGACGGGATCCCCCCGCAGATCCGGGAGCACATCTTCGAGCGGTTCTGGCGGGCCGACACCTCGCGCGCCCGGGAGACCGGTGGCTCCGGGCTCGGCCTGGCGATCGTGGCATCGATCATCGAATCGCTGCACGGCACGGTCCGGGTGGACGAGACGCCGGGTGGCGGGGCGACGTTCGTGGTGTCGCTGCCGCTCGCCCCGCCGCAGGCCACACCCGCGCACCTGCTGGAGGAGACCCAGCCGCTCGACCGCCTGGAGCTTTGACCTCTCCTCCTGCACAATCGGGGCATCCGCCGAGTTGTCCACCGGCTCCGGCATCCGCCGCTCTCACTCGCCCGACGCACTTCTAGAGTCGGAAGCCCGTTGAGAGGAGAACCCCATGTCCGTCTTCACCGTCGACACCGATGCGGTAGCCGCGGCGCACGGCGCAGCCAGGGCCACGATGGAGCGCCTGCAGAGCGAATCGACCGCCCTCATGGCGCAGCTGACGCAGCTGCAATCCACCTGGACAGGCCCCGCGTCCGTGGCGTTCCAGCAGTGCGGTGAGCAGTGGCGCGGCGCGCAGCTGCACGTCGAGCAGGTGCTCGCATCGATCAGCACCGCCCTGGGCGCCGCCGCGAACCAGTACGCCGAGGCCGATCAGTACTCGGCGAGCCTGTTCCGCTGAGCCTGAGGACGCAGAACGCCCCCTGCCGGAGCAGGGGGCGTTCTGTCTGAGCCGTGGGCTTCCGATCAGTCAGATCAGAAGTCCATGCCACCCGACGGGTCGGCCGGAACAGCCGGCGCCTTCTCGGGCTTGTCGGCCACGACCGCCTCGGTGGTGAGGAACAGGCCGGCGATCGATGCCGCGTTCTGCAGCGCCGAGCGGGTGACCTTGGCCGGGTCGATGATGCCCTGTGCGAACATGTCGCCGTACTCGCCGGTGGCCGCGTTCAGGCCCTGGCCGGCGGGGAGCTCGGCGACCTTGTGCGACACGACGCCGGGCTCGAGACCGGCGTTGATGGCGATCTGCTTGAGCGGTGCCTCGGTCGCGACACGCACGATGTTCGCGCCGGTGGCCTCGTCACCCTCGAGGGCGAGGTTGTCGAGCACCTTGGCCGACTGCAGCAGCGCGACGCCACCACCGGGGACGATGCCCTCCTCGACGGCCGCCTTCGCGTTGCGGACGGCGTCCTCGATGCGGTGCTTGCGCTCCTTCAGCTCGACCTCGGTCGCCGCACCCGCCTTGATGACGGCCACGCCGCCGGCGAGCTTGGCGAGGCGCTCCTGGAGCTTCTCGCGGTCGTAGTCGCTGTCGGTGTTCTCGATCTCGCGACGGATCTGGGTCACGCGGCCCTCGATCGTCGACGCCTCGCCGGCGCCCTCGACGATCGTGGTCTCGTCCTTGGTGACGATGACCTTGCGAGCACGGCCGAGCAGGTCGAGGGTGGTGTTCTCGAGCTTGAGGCCGACCTCTTCGGTGATGACCTGGCCGCCGGTGAGGATCGCGATGTCCTGCAGCTGCGCCTTGCGACGGTCGCCGAAGCCGGGGGCCTTGACGGCGACCGACTTGAAGATGCCGCGGATCTTGTTCAGCACGAGCGTCGCGAGAGCCTCGCCCTCGACGTCCTCGGCGATGATGACGAGCTCCTTGCCGTCCTGGATCACCTTGTCGACGACCGGCAGCAGGTCCTTGATGTTGCCGATCTTCTGGTTGGCGATCAGGATGTACGGGTCCTCGAAGACCGCTTCCTGGCGCTCGGGGTCGGTGACGAAGTAGGGGTTCAGGTAGCCCTTGTCGAAGCGCATGCCCTCGGTGAGCTCGAGCTCGGTGCCGAAGGTCTGCGACTCCTCGACGGTGACCACGCCCTCCTTGCCGACCTTGTCGATCGCCTCGGCGATGAGCTCGCCGATCTCGGGGTCAGCGGCGGAGATCGATGCCGTGGCGGCGATCTGCTCCTTCGAGTCGATCTCCTTGGCGCTGCTCAGCAGGTCTTCGGTGATGGCCGCGACGGCCTTCTCGATGCCGCGCTTGAGCGAGATGGGGTCGGCGCCGGCTGCGACGTTGCGCAGACCCTCGCGGACCAGCGCCTGGGCCAGCACGGTCGCCGTGGTCGTGCCGTCACCGGCGACGTCGTCGGTCTTCTTGGCGACCTCCTTGACGAGCTCCGCACCGATCTTCTCGTACGGGTCGTCGAGCTCGATCTCCTTGGCGATCGACACACCGTCGTTCGTGATCGTGGGGGCGCCCCACTTCTTCTCGAGCACGACGTTGCGACCGCGCGGGCCGAGGGTCACCTTGACGGCGTCGGCCAGGATGTTGAGGCCGCGCTCGAGGCCGCGACGGGCCTCCTCATCGAAAGCGATGATCTTTGCCATGAGTCTTTCGTCCCTCCCGGACGTAGGCGATGGGATTTAGCACTCAGAGTATGCGAGTGCTAACACCCAGTTTGGCACTCGACCCATGAGAGTGCAAGCCGTCGGGAGTGGGCGTTCGCCCAGCGCGGATCACTCCGCGGGGGCCTGCTCGCCATCTTCCGGCGCGTCGGTGGCGCGATCGAGACCGATCACGACGGTCAGCTGCGGCTGATCGGTGTCGTTCATGCCCGCGTAGAAGTCGCTCTGCTGCACCTCTGCCCCTCCGAGCACCTCGGCGACCCCGAGGGCTGCGGCCTCGTCGGCGGCTTCGACGTAGAACACCGTCGTCTTCTCGAACTCCTGGCTCGATCCCTCGCTGCCGAAGACGCCGTCTTCCGGCCATCCCTCGGCCAGCAGCGCCTCGCGCGTCGACGCCACCAGTCCGCCCTCGGGTGTCGCGTTCAGGATCAGCACACGGTAGGAGGTGTCGACCTCGGGAGCCGTGCCCTGCGTCTGCTGCGGAACGCTGAGGGCGGCCTCGTCAGGGCCGAACGAGATGCGGTCCATCATGACCAGCGAGACGAAGATGCCGCCGACGATGAGCACCAGCGCGACGGCCGCCGACCACAGCAAGACGACGAAGCCGTTCATGCCGGGCTGCTCGGCACGGTGCGCGCCGACGCGTCCGGACGTGCGGGGGATGTCGTCGAAACGGTCATGTGGGGGCTTTGACACCCCTCGATGCTAGCGGGGCGACCCCGAGAATCCGCACCGAGCGACCGGGCGGCGCGTCAGCCGGCGAAACCCCGCATGCGCGCCGTGCGCTGCGCACCGCGCGCGTCGCGCAGCCGGCGCAGGCGGCGCACCAGGAGCGGATCGAACTGCAGGGCCTGCTCGGTCTCGATGATGCGGCCGAGCAGCTGGTAGTACCGGGCGGGACTCATGCCCAGCTGCGTCCGGATGGTCTCCTCCTTCATGCCGCCGTGTCGCGGCCAGGCCGCTTCCAGCGTCAGGATCGCGCGATCGCGATCGGAGAGTTCCCCGAGCATGTCCTCAGGCTACGCGGCGTCGGCGCCATCACCGGCACGCCACTCCCACCACCGTCCGAGCGGATCGGCATCGGCGAGGACCTGCCCGTCGAGCGCGACGGCGAAGCCGTCGAAGTCGCCGCGATCGACGGGTGGTTGCCAGCCCTCGTGCAGACCAGGGGCGTCGATGGTGATCCACCGTGCGTCCAGGGCCCGGATGCGATCGATGAGCGCCGTCCTGGCCGAGCGCGGCAGATACACGAGCATGCCGGGCGTCGTGACGACCAGCGTCGCATCGCGCGGTGCGACGGCCACGAGCTCATCGAGTCGCTCGGCCGCGTCGCCGGCGCGCAGCAGTGGCGGGTCCTCGGCCGCGATGCGCATCGCGGCCTCGATCCGCGTGGCGCGCTCGTGCTCCCCCGGCCAGATCAGCGACCGCATCCACTCGCGATCGGCGGCGTCGCGCACGTCGACGGGCGCCAGGTCGATGCCGCCGCGCCACACCACCTCGGGCATCCTCAGCGGTGGCATGGCCCCGCGCACGACACTGGTCAGCACGACGTCGGAGGGGCCTTCGTCGGGGTCGAGACGACCGCGCTCCGCACCGTCGTCGCCGATGAACCGGTAGGAGTACCGATCGGGGTACAGGCACAGTCCGGCCGCCGCACCGAGCTCGAGCAGGGCGAGCGGGCCCTCGATCCGGCCCAGCGCCGGCAGCAGGGCGGCCAGGCGCAGCGGCTCGTTGGTCTGCACGGTGCGGCTCTGGCATCCGTCGACCAGCGCGGCGGCGTGCTCGAGCATGAACCCGCGCCACTCGGGGTACGGAGCGAGAGGCGCTCCCAGCATCCGACTGACCGCGAAGACCAGCGGCGGCTGCCGATCCTGCGGGCTGATCTGCTCCAACAGCGTCAGCATCTCAGCATCCGCCGCGATCCCCGCCGCCCACGCGGCGTACAGCGCGCTGCGGCCCGGCGCCTCGTGCTCGGCGAACCGGGTGTAGCGCTCGCGCACGGCATCCGTCATGCTCCCATTCTCGCCGACGCATCCCGGCGCCACCGGCGCCGAACCGGTGGAGAATAGAGGCATGTCGTACAGCGTGAACAAGACGGATGCCGAGTGGCGGGCCGAACTCGGCGATGACCAGTACGCGGTGCTGCGCACCGCCGCGACCGAGCGCCCGTGGACCGGCGAGCTGCTCGACGAGAAGCGCGACGGCCTCTACACCTGCGGCGCCTGCGGGGCAGAGCTGTTCCGCAGCGGCACCAAGTTCGATTCGGGATGCGGCTGGCCGAGCTTCTACGAGTCGGTGCGCCCAGAGGCCGTGGAACTCATCGAGGACCGCTCGCTGGGCATGGAGCGCACCGAGGTGCGCTGTGCTGCCTGCGGCTCGCACCTCGGCCATGTGTTCCCCGACGGGTTCGGCACGCCCACGGGCGACCGGTACTGCATGAACTCGATCGCGCTGAACTTCACACCCGACAAGTGACCGCCCTCGAATCGGTGCTGCGGCGCACCTCGTGGTCGAAGGTCACCGACGAGGCGCCCACACATGAGCAGCTGGTGCCGTTGGTCGAGGCCGCCGGACGCGTCGCCGATCACTCCTCGCTGCGACCATGGCGGCTGATCGAACTGCGTGGTGACGACCGGCTGGTGCTCGGAGAGGCGCTGGCGAGTGCCGCGGGCGACGACAAGCCCTCGACGAAGCCGCTGCGCGCTTCGCTGCTGATCGCGATCGTCGCGTCGTACCGCGCCAGCGAGAAAGTGCCGCGCTGGGAGCAGGAGGCCGTCGCATCCGGGGTGGCGCACACGCTCAGCCTGCTGCTCGATGAGGCCGGCTGGGGCGTCATCTGGCGCACCGGTGGACTCACCCGCTCGGCGCAGGTCGCGCACGCACACGGACTCGGTGAGAACGAGGAGCTGCTCGGCTGGCTCTACGTCGGCGGCAGGCCCGAGGGCAAGGATGCCGGTCGGCGCAAGCCGGTCGATGTCGACGCCGTGCTGAGTCGGATGCCTGCGCCGGGCGCGACCGACGACGCTGCTCTCCAGAAGCTCGAGAAGCCCAAGAAGGACAAGAAGGATAAGAAGCGCGCGAAGCAGGACAAGAAGCGTGCGAAGAAGGCGAAGAAGCGCGCGAAGGCCGACAAGAAGCCGAAGGGCTGAGACGCGTCAGCGTCGTCGCGGCAGCGCGACGACGACGGATGCCACGGCGACGACGATCATCGCGATGAGCTGCCACAGGGCAGGCCCCGCCTCCACCGGCCAGAGCAGGTCGATCGCGATGGATGCCGTCAGCTGGCCGAGCACGCTGCCGAGCCCGAGCAGCAGCACGCCGGTGTGCGGCACCAGCCACGCGCCGAGCAGGATGTAGGCGAAGCCGAGCAGGCCGCCGACATACAGCCACGGCTCGGTCGGCAGAGCGGCGGGCATGCCGGTGATTGCGATGCTGGCGCCGCTCGCGACGAGCAGCACGGTCGTGCCGGCGATGAAGCTCATGAGTGTCGCGGTGATCGGCGAGGCCGTGGCGCGTGCGAGGCGCCCGTTCGCCCCGGCCTGCCAGGCGATGCCGGCGCCCGCGAGGAACGGCAGCAGAAGCAGCCAGAGCGGAGCGGTGGCGAGCACATCACCGCCCAGCGAGATCGCGACCGCGACCAATGCGAGCGCTCCTCCGATGACGCGGCCTGGTGTGACCGCGACGACGCCGGAGGGACCGAAGCCGATGCGGTCGAGCAGCAGACCGTGCAGCGTCTGCCCTGCGACGACGCCGACGGTGAACAGCGAGACTCCGAGCACCCCGGCGACCAGCCCCTGCGTCGAGACGGTCAGCGCGCCGCAGGTTCCCCCCAGCAGCATCCAGAACGGGATCGTGCGTGATCGGATGCCCGTGGCCAGACGCGTCACTCCGGCTCGTGCCGAGGGGATGACGGGGATGACGATGAGCAGGAACGCGAGCCCGACGGCGAACGAGATGAGGCCGGCGACGATGCCGTCGCCGATCCGCACTCCGAGAACACCGTTGATGCGGGCTTGCACTGCCGTCATGATGCCGATGCTGACCGCTCCGCCGAGGGCGACCCAGGTGGGCAGGTGGCGCTTCTCGGTCATCCTGGCAACATTACCCGTGCGGCGATGAAGCTCCCCGATGTGGGTGGGGGTCATTACGCTGGCCGCATGTGCGCGAGCTACGGGCTGGATCCCCGGTTCACCGATGCCGAGCTGCTGGCCGAGGCCGATGAGGCTGTGCTGGACGGGCTGCGGTCGTGGGCGCAGCAGAACGCCGGCGAGACACTGCGACCCACCGGCAAGAACCTGCGCAACGTCAACCCGCTGGTGACGGCGGGCGAGGGTGGCGCCACGCTCGAGTCGGCGTGGTGGGGGTACCTCGTCGACGGCGCCCCGGCGAAGTTCCCCTCGATCAACACCCGCTCCGAGCGTCTGCAGGATCGCCCGGGCGGTCTGCGCTCCCGTGCCCTCGTGCCGGCGACCGGCTGGTACGAGATGCAGAAGCCCGATCGCGTCTGGCACGAGTTCGGACTCGGCCCCGGCGTGCTGTTCGGCATGGCCGCCGTCACCCAGCGCGGGCGCACGCCCGACGGCGAGTGGACGACGTGCTACTCGATCGTCATGCGTCCGTCACCCGCGCACCTCGCCGGAATCCACGATCGGATACCCGTGCTGATCCCGACTGCTTTCGCCGACGACTGGCTGACCGGCGAGCCGTCCCGCGAGCTCATCGATGCGGCCCTGACGGCCGCCGAGACGCTCGACGAGCGGGTCAGCGCCGCCGCCCGCCCCGATGACAAGGGCGAGGGGATGCTGTTCTGAGAGCCGACTACGGGACTCGAACCCGTAACCCCCGTATTACAAGTACGGTGCGCTACCAATTGCGCCAAGTCGGCGAGGGCCGCCACAGGCGGACCGTCACAAGCATAGTCACGGCGCGGGCGTCTCCCGCACCCCGCGTCAGGACTTCGGGGCGGGGGTGGCCTGATCGGTGGGCACCGGCGTCGGGGTGGGCGTCGGCTGGGTCGCCCCGAAGTACTCGTCACTGGCGGTGGTGAGCACGAACTGCGAGAACTCCGCCGGGTCGCCCATGGCCCCCACGTACGCCTTGCCCTCGACGACGACCAGCGCTTCGTTGTTGAGCTTGAGATCGTTCGAGCCGGGCAGCGGACCCTCCAGGGCGCGCGCCGTGGCATCCTTCGCCCACTTCACGAAGTCCTGCCCCTCGATGCACTCGCGCACCTTCTTGGCGTCGCTGACGCCGACCGCGACGGCCAGGTCGGCCAGCTGCACGTCGGTGCGACCGTTCGTGTCGATCTCGGGCTGGTCGGCCAGCAGCTCGTGGTTGTAGTCGTAGAACTGATCCTGCGAGTACGTCGCGACGCAGGCTGCCGCCGATGCGGCCCGCAGCGAGTACTTGGTGCCGTTCGAGCTCGCGGTCAGCAGCGCCACCGGGTGATACGTGACGGTGACGGCTCCCTGCTCGATCCAGGTCGCCAGCTGACGGGCGTTGGCGCGCTCGAACTCGGCGGCACCGGTCGAGAGGTAGTCGACGTAGACGTGGATCTCGGTGGGTTCACTGGCCGTCGCGGTCGGGTCGGGGGTCGGCGTCGACGACGCACCCGCCTCGGATGCCGATGGAGTCGGGGTCGGCGTCGCTCCGGTGCCGGCGGCGAGGGTGACCTCGTTCACGGTCACGCCGTCATCGTCCATGCCGCTCGGGCTGAGCTCGGGCTTCGACATCGACGAGCCGACGGCGTACGCGACGGCCGCACCGATGGATCCGACGGCGACGATCGCGACGAGTCCGATGATGATCCGTCGCACCAGGCGGGCTCGGGACTGCTGAGCCTGCACCTGCTGTGCTTTCTGCCTCACCGCATCGCGGGTGTTGCGCGCGGCGGGGACGTTCGGCGTTTCGTCGCTCGACATCGTTCCTCTTGAAGATCGGGTGGGACGGGTGCTCCCGCGGCCGCGGAGTAGCGCGGCACCGGGTTCGATGGTAACGAGGCAGCCTGAGAAATACCCAGACGCCCGCGGCCGTGCCATACTGATCTCGACCCGATGGCGGGTCACGGCGGGGGTTCCCCACCGCTTCCATCACAACGGATCGTCCGGCACGTACCTGCCGGTGAAGGAGAAATCAATGGCAACCGTGACTTTCGACGACGCCACCCGCCTCTACCCCGGCGGCTCCCGCCCCGCGGTCGACAAGCTGAACATCGAGATCGCCGACGGCGAGTTCCTGGTTCTTGTCGGCCCCTCCGGTTGCGGTAAGTCCACATCGCTGCGCATGCTCGCCGGCCTCGAAGAGGTCAACGGCGGCCGCATCCTGATCGGTGACCGCGACGTCACCGACGTGCCACCGAAGGACCGCGACATCGCGATGGTGTTCCAGAACTACGCGCTGTACCCGCACATGACCGTCGCCGAGAACATGGGCTTCGCGCTCAAGATCGCCGGTGTCGGCAAGGAGGAGCGTGCACAGCGCGTGCTCGAGGCGGCCAAGCTCCTCGACCTTGAGGAGTACCTGAACCGCAAGCCGAAGGCCCTCTCGGGTGGCCAGCGTCAGCGTGTCGCCATGGGCCGCGCGATCGTGCGTCAGCCGCAGGTGTTCCTCATGGACGAGCCGCTGTCGAACCTCGACGCCAAGCTGCGCGTGCAGACCCGCACCCAGATCGCGTCGCTGCAGCGTCGCCTCGGTGTCACCACCGTCTACGTCACCCACGACCAGACCGAGGCCCTCACCATGGGCGACCGGATCGCCGTGCTGAAGGACGGCATCCTGCAGCAGGTCGGCACGCCCCGCGACCTGTACGAGACCCCGAGCAACGTGTTCGTCGCCGGCTTCATCGGCTCGCCCGCGATGAACCTCTTCGAGGTCCCCCTCACCGAGGGCGGCGTGCAGTTCGGCACCAAGTCGGTCGCCACCGAGACCGCAGCCGTCACCAAGGCGCACGGCAGCACGGTCACCGTCGGCATCCGCCCCGAGGACATCATCGTCGCCCCCGAGGACGGCCAGGGTCTCACGGTCACGGTCGACCTCGTCGAGGAGCTCGGCGCGGACGGCTACCTGTACGGCCACACCGATGTCAACGGCAAGCGCATCGACCTGGTCGCGCGCGTCGACGGCCGTCGTCACCCGATGGCCGGCGACACCGTCGTGCTGGCGCCGGTTCCCGGCCACGTGCACCTGTTCGACATCGAGACGGGCGAGCGCCTGAACGAGCAGCCGGTCGTCTCGGCCTGACATTCGACACTCGACGGCGCGGGTCGACCTTCACGGTCGCCCCGCGCCGTCGCCGTTCGCGGCGGGGCCCGCGCCGACCTGGGAGGACGCATGACGCAGGAATCGCTGCGGATCACGGCCAGTGCCATCGACCCCGGGTTGCTGTCGCTGCCGTGGTCGACACCGCTGAGCAAATGGCCCTCCGAGCACATCGTGTCGCTGCCGAAGGGGCTCTCGCGCCACCTGGTGCGCTTCGCCGATCTGTCGGGCCGCGTCGTCGCCGTCAAGGAGACGACGGCCGAGATGGCACAGCGCGAGTACGAGATGCTCGGCAATCTGGCAGGGCACGATGTGCCGTGCGTCAGTCGCGTCGCGGTGATCGCGGGTCGCACCGACGATGACGGCAAGGCGCTGCCCGCGGCGCTGGTGACGTCTCACCTGCGCTTCTCGATGCCCTACCGCGCGCTGTTCACGCAGGTGCTCCGGCCCGATACGGCGACCCGTCTGGTCGATGCCCTCGCGCTGCTGCTGGTGCGGCTGCACAACGTGGGCTTCTACTGGGGTGATGTGTCGCTGTCGAACACGCTGTTCCGCCGCGACGCCGGTGCGTTCGCGGCGTACCTGGTGGATGCCGAGACGGGCGAACTGCACGAGGAGGGCCTGACCGACGGTCAGCGGGCCTACGACCTCGATCTGGCGCGCACCAACATCGCCGGCGAGATCATGGACCTCGCCGCCGGCGGACGCCTCGAACGCGGCCTGGACGCGCTTGAGATCGCCGATGGCATCGTGTCGTCGTACCGGTCGCTGTGGGCGGCGCTCACCGATGAGGAGTCGTTCTCGACCGACGAGGCCTGGCGCATCACCGAGCGCGTCGAGAAGCTGAACGCGCTGGGCTTCGACATCGATGAGATGTCGATGGTCACGACCCCTGACGGCACCTCGGTGCGCATCCAGCCGAAAGTCGTCGACGCCGGCCATCACCAGCGGCGCCTGATCCGCCTGACCGGCCTCGACGTCGAGGAGAACCAGGCACGACGTCTGCTGAACGACCTCGACCAGTTCCGGGTGCGCTCGAAGAAGGATCTGGCCGACGAGGAGATGTACGCGCACGAATGGCTCACCCGGGTGTTCGAGCCCGTCGTGCGCGCCATTCCCTACGACCTGCGCGCCAAGCTCGAGCCCGCCGAGGTCTACCACCAGGTGCTCGAGCACCGGTGGTACCTCTCCCAGGCGCAGGGGCGCTCGGTGCCCCTGGCCGAGGTGCTCACCAGCTACATCAACGACGTGCTGCGGCATCGGCGCGACGAGGCGACGATCATGGGCCCGCCCACCGAGACGATGGGTCTGCCCGTGGTGACCGGCGCTGTGCCGGTCTCCGACGACACTGCCGCCATCGACTGGCGTGACCTGGTCTGAGGCTAGTACCCGACGGCGAAGTTCTCCCGGCTGTGCCTCGGGTTCTCGATCTCGTCGACGAACGCGACGCCGAGGTCCGGACCGGAGATGTACGAGTCGCCATTGTCGTCGGTCACCATGACAGGACCGCCATCGCGGTACGCTCCCGTGCGCTCGCCCGGCGCCCAGTTGCCGAAGCCGCCGGCGGGGTGGATGAAGAACCAGTCGCGTCCGCTGGTGTCGGCCTGCAGGTCTTCGAGCACGCCGATCGCCTCCGAGGCCTCGGCCTTGAACTCTTCCGGGAATCCGGAGTCGATCAAGCGCGGTCCATCCGGGGCGATCAGGCTGCCGCCGGCACCGCCGACCACACCGACCCGCACGTTCTCGGGGAGGGCTGCGACGAGTTCGGCCGTCGCGGGACGCACCTTGCCGACCATGTCGCCGCGCGGGGAGAGCGCCTGGATCACGACCTCGGCCTCGTCGATCTGCTCGAGCAGGCCCGGCACGTCGAGGATGTTCCCCTCGAGGTACACCGCCCCCTCCACGCGCTCAGCCGGAACCGAGCGCGCCACGGAGATCACCGAGTGCCCGCGGCTCACCGCCTCGCGGACGATGTGCGATCCGGCGTAGCCGGTTCCTCCGATGACGACGATGCGAGACATGTGCTTCCTTCCGATCTGCGGACGCTGACATCCGGTACAAGTCGAAAGCGAGCCGGGCTTATTCCCCGGCGCGGATGGTCGCGACCTGGTACAGCGCGACGGATGCCGCGATGCCGGCGTTCAGCGATTCGGTGGCGGACGAGATAGGGATCGACACGATCTGGTCGCAGTTCTCGGTGACCAGGCGCGAGAGGCCCTTGCCCTCCGACCCGACCACGATCACGACCGGACGGTCGGCGAGCTCGAGCGCGGGCAGCGCCACGTCTCCCCCGCCGTCGAGGCCGAGCACGAACACGCCCTGCTTCTTGAACTCCTTCAGCTGGGTGGTGAGGTTCGCGACCAGGGCCACCGGCAGGCGCGCGGCGGCACCCGCGCTGGTCTTCCACGCGGCGGAGTTGACGCTCGCCGATCGGCGCTGCGGCAGGATGATGCCGTGGCCGCCGAAGGCGGCGGTCGACCGGATGATCGCACCGAGGTTGCGCGGGTCGGTGATGCCGTCGAGCGCGATGAACAGCGGGGTCTCGCCGCGGTCGATCACCTGCTCGAGCAGGTCCTGCGGGTGCGCGTACTCGTAGGGCGGCACCTTCAGCGCGACGCCCTGGTGCACGCCGTCGAACCCTGCCATGCGGTCGAGCTCCTGGCGGGTGACCTCGAGCACCGGGATCTCTCGGTGACGCGCGATCGAGAGCATCTCCTTGACCCGGTCGTCCATCTCGACGCGCTGCGCGATGTACATCGCGGTCGCGGGGATCTTGGTGCGCAGCGCCTCGAGCACCGAGTTGCGACCGGTGACGGTCTCGGTGTCGTCGCTCTGCTTCGCCCGACCCTGGCGGTTCGGGTTCGAGCCCTGACCGCCGCGGCCGCCGCCGGAACCGGACGGTCGGCCCTTACCGCCCGCGGCGGCATAGCGCTCCGCCGCGGCCTTGCGCTTGCCGGCGACGTGCCAACTGCGGTCCTCCGCCTTCGGCGTCGGGCCGCGGCCCTCGAGCGCCTTGCGCCCGAGACCGCCGGTGCCCTTGCTGGCGCCCTTCTTCTTGCTGTTGCCCGCTCCGGGGCGACCTGGCTTAGCCATCGATACTCCAATGAGTTCCGGCCGGAGTGTCCTCCAGCGTGATTCCTGCGGCGGCGATCGCATCCCTGATGCGATCGGCCGCTGCCCAGTCCTTGTCGGCGCGCGCCTGCGCGCGCTGCGAGATCATCGTCTGCACGAGGGTGCCGAGAGCGGATGCTGTGGCGTCCGTCCCGGTCATGACGGCCGGCGACGGGCCATCGAGTCCGAGGATCTCCAGCATCGAGGCCACCGCGCGCGCCGCTTCCGTGGCGGCTTCGAGATCATCGCCGTCCAGCGCGGTATTGGCGGCACGCACGGTCTCGTGCAGCACGGCCAGGGCCTGGGGCACCCCCAGGTCGTCGTCCATGGCCAGCGCGAAGGCCTCCGGGACGGTTCCGGGCGTCACGGCCGCCGGATCGGCACCGGTCGCGCGAAGCACCCGCTGTCGCATGGTCTCGATTCGCGCAAGGGCGGCTTCCGCCTCGGACCACGACGACTCCGAGAGGTCGAGACTCGAGCGGTAGTGCGCGGCGGCGAGCGCGTAGCGCACGACGAGAGGGTCGTGCTGCGCGAGAACGTCGGATGCCAGGGTGAAGTTGCCCAGCGACTTCGACATCTTCTGCCCGTTCACGGTCACCAAGCCGTTGTGCACCCAGTACTGGGCGAAGCCGTCACCGGCGGCTGTGGACTGCGCGAGCTCGTTCTCGTGATGCGGGAAGCGCAGATCGAGCCCGCCGCCGTGGATGTCGAACTCCGCACCGAGGTAGCGGCGCGACATCGCCGAGCACTCGATGTGCCAGCCGGGGCGGCCGGTGCCCCAGGGCGACGCCCACGTGGCATCCGCCGGCTCGTCCGCCTTCGCCCCCTTCCACAGCGCGAAGTCCTGCGGCGTGCGCTTTCCGCGCGGATCCGCGTCGGCAGCCGCCTCCATGTCGTCGACCGACTGGCGCGTCAGCTCGCCGTAGGCGGGCCAGGAGCGCACGTCGAAGTACACGTCGCCCGAGCCATCGGATGCCGGGTACGCATGGCCCTTCTCGATGAGCCGGGCGATGAGCTCGTGGATCTGCGGGATGAACCCGGTCGCCCGAGGCTCATAGGTCGGCGGAAGGATGCCGATCGCGGCATACGCCTGCGAGAACTCCATCTCCATCCGATACGCCAGCGCCCACCACGGCTCGGACTCGGTGGCGTTCTGCAGCACCTTGTCGTCGATGTCGGTGACGTTGCGCACGAAGGTGACGCGTCCATAGCGATACTCGAGCCAGCGACGCAGCAGATCGAAGCTCAGTGCCGCGCGGACGTGCCCGATGTGCGGACCGGACTGCACGGTCGGTCCACACACGTACATCGTCACGTTCGAGGCGTCGAGCGGGACGAAGTCGCGCAGCTGCTGCGCGCGGGTGTCATGGAGCCGGAGAGTCACCGTCCTAGCGTACCGGGGTGCCCGTGCGTCACACCTGTGGGATCACCAGTGCCACGGCGGTGACGGCGATGCCCTCTCCGCGACCGGTGAAGCCCAGACCGTCGGTGGTGGTGGCCGCAACGCTCACGGGGGCGCCGCCGAGCGCGGCCGACAGCACGGCCTCGGCCTCGGCGCGTCGGGCGCTGAAGCGGGGCCGGTTGCCCTGGAACTGCACGGACACGTTGCCGATCGCGAAGCCGGCTTCCGCCAGCATCTGGGCTGTGCGGGCGAGGAAGACGTCGGCGTGCGCCCCGGCGTACTCCGGGTGCGCGGTGCCGAAGTGCTGGCCGATGTCGCCGAGCCCGGCAGCACCCAGCAGCGCATCGACCATCGCGTGAGCGACGGCGTCGCCGTCGGAGTGCCCGGACAGTGCCGACTCCCCCGGCCACTCGAGCCCCGCCAGCCAGAGGTCTCCCTCGCCGCCGAAGGCGTGCACGTCGGTGCCGACGCCGACGCGGGGTGCGTGCGACGGGCTCAGGGACCCGTTTGTTGAACCGAGCAGCATGCACGCCCTCTCCAGATCGGACGGAGTGGTGATCTTGAAGGCCCGCTCGGACCCGGCGATGCTGCGCACCACGCCGCCTGCTGCGGCGAACAGCGCGGCGTCGTCGGTGTGCTCCTCGCCGGCAGCCTTCGCCCTGGCATACGCCGCCTCGAGTGCAGCGCGGGGAAAGCCCTGTGGTGTCTGCGCGGCCGCGAGCACGGAGCGGTCGACGACGCCGACGACGTCGTCTCCGTCGACCTGCTTGAGGGTGTCGACCACCGCAAGGGCCGGGATGACACCGGCATCCGACACCGCGGCGGCGACAGCGTCGATCAACGGGGCCGGCGTGAGCGCCCTGGCCGCATCGTGCACCAGCACGGTCGTGATCTGCGCGCCGAGCGCGGCGAGTCCCGCCGCCACCGACCGCTGCCGGGTGGCTCCCCCGGTCACGACACCGGCGAGCGGGCGCCTCTCCCCGGCGGATGCCGCGATCTCAGCATCCACGACACCCTCATGGCCGGCGGGGGCGACCACGACGACCTGCATCGGAGCGGCGGCGAAGACGCCGTCGAGGGCGTGCCCCAGCACCGTGCGGCCACCGACGTGGACGAGCGCCTTGGGTGCGCCAGCGCCCAGGCGGGTGCCGGATCCGGCTGCGACGATGATGATCGCGGTCGTGGGGGCGTCGGAATGCGAGGTCACGTGCTCACGCTACCCAGTCCGCGCGCGACGAGCAGAACGTGACACGTGTCGACGCCGTCGATCCGGACGTGAAGACGAGAAGGGCGGATGCCTCAGCATCCGCCCTTCTCGAACTCCGGTCGATCGCACTCAGGAGGCGAGCACCTCATCGAGCAGCTCTCCGGCCTTGTCCTCGTCGATCTTCTCGGCGAGCGCCAGCTCGGAGACGAGGATCTGGCGAGCCTTCGCCAGCATCCGCTTCTCGCCGGCGGACAGGCCGCGGTCCTGATCGCGGCGCCACAGGTCGCGCACGACCTCGCTCACCTTGATGACGTCACCCGACGCGAGCTTCTCCAGGTTCGCCTTGTAGCGGCGCGACCAGTTCGTGGGCTCTTCCGTGAACGGGGCGCGCAGCACCTCGAACACGTGGTCAAGGCCCTCCTGGCCGATCACATCGCGCACGCCGACCAGGTCGACGTTCTCAGCGGGAACCTCGATGATCAGGTCACCCTGAGTGACGTTGAGCTTCAGATACTTCTTCGTCTCGCCCTTGATCACGCGGTCCTTGACCTCGATGATCGTTGCGGCTCCGTGGTGCGGATAGACGACGGTTTCGCCAACCTCAAAAAGCATAAAAACGTGTCCTTTCGGCAATCTCCAGGATACCACAGCCGTTATGTACTAAGGTTCGCGCCGACGCGGTTCCGACGGCCGTCCAACCGGTCCCGGATGCCCACGCGCGACCCACTAGACTGGACGTCGACACCCGTCGCATCTCAGGAGGATCCGTGAACTCGCGCTCTGCTGCGTCCCTCGCTCCGCGCCTCATCGCCGCCGTCGCCCTCAGCGCGGCCGTCGCGCTGGGCACCACCGGCTGCACGTTCATCACGAACCAGTCCACGACCATCCCCTACTCCCCGTCCGACGGCGTCAGCGTGAACGAGACCGGCGGCGACATCATCGTGCGCAACGCCATGGTCATCGCCACCGAAGACGGCTCCGTCGGCAACCTCGTCGGGGTGTTCGTCAACCAGGGCGACAAGAGCGGCCGCATCAACATCGACATCGCCGACACCACGTTGACCGTGCGTGTGCCCGCAGGCGAGCGCGTCAGCCTGGGCGCCGACACCGACCCGCTGCCGATCGAGAACCTCGGCGTCAAGCCCGGCGCCAACGTCGAGGCGCTGTTCGTCTCCGGCGACGGTGAGGCCGTGCCCACCGCGGTCCCCGTGCTCGACGGCACACTGCCCGAGTACGCAGACCTCGCACCCACCGTCGAGGAATGATCCTCGCATCCGACTTCCTGCAGTGAAGGCCGACCCCGTGCAGGGTCGGCCTTCACCGTTTTCGTGATCGTCGGCTCTCGCTCAGCCCTCGAACCGGTAGCCCAGCCCGCGCACCGTCACCAGCATCACCGGGTCGCTCGGGTTCTCCTCGATGCGCGAGCGGATGCGCTTGATGTGCACGTCGAGCGTCTTCGTGTCGCCGAAGTAGTCGCTGCCCCAGACGCGATCAATGAGCTGCCCGCGGGTGAGCACACGCCCTGAGTTGCGCATCAGCACCTCGAGCAGCTCGAACTCCTTCAGCGGCATGCTGATCTCCGAGCCGTCCACCGCGACCGCATGCCGGTCGATGTCAAGTGTGACACGGCCCCCCTCGAGTACGCGCTCGTCGATCTCGGCCTCGGCCTGACCGACCCGGCGCAGCACGGCCCGCATACGGGCGAGCAGCTCGCGCGACGAGTACGGCTTGGTGATGTAGTCGTCGGCGCCCAGCTCGAGACCCACGACGATGTCGACCTCGGAGTCCTTCGCGGTGAGCATGATGATGGGCACGGTCGAGGTCTGCCGCACCTGCCGGCACACTTCGGTGCCCGGCATCCCGGGCAGCATGAGATCGAGCAGGATGACGTCGGCTCCGCGCTCGCGGAATGCGTTCAGCGCACCCGGGCCGTCTTCGCAGATCTCGACCTCGTAGCCCTCCCTGCGCAGCAGGTAGGCGAGCGGGTCGGCCAAGTCGGGCTCATCCTCGACGAGCAGGATCCGGGTCATGCGGTCTCTCCGTTTCGTGCTCCGACCGCCGTGGCGGATTTCTTGTCAGAGCGCTTCTTCTTGGCCTTCTTCTTGGCGCCCTTCTTTCCGACCGACGGCGCCTCGATACGGGGCAGCCGGATGGTGAAGGTCGATCCCTGGCCGGGCCGCGACCACAGTCGCACCTCGCCGCCGTGTCTCTGGGTCGCGTGCTTGACGATCGACAGACCGAGCCCCGTGCCGCCGGTGCGCCGGGAACGAGCCTCGTCCGCGCGATAGAAGCGCTCGAAGATGCGCTCCGCATCGGCCTCGGCGATGCCGATGCCCTGGTCGGCCACGGCGATCTCCACGACGTCACCGTCGATCTTCACCCCGATGCCGACGCTCGACCCCTTGGGCGAGTAGACGATCGCGTTGGCGATCAGGTTGCCCACGGCCTCGATGAGCACCTGAGCATCGCCGCGCACCCACGCGCCGCGATCACCACCCCTGGCCAGCGTGACACCGCCCGAATCGGCCTGCACGAGGTGCGCCTCGACCGACGACGCCACGACCTCGTCGATCGAGACCGGTTCGATCTGCGCGAGGCTCTCTGCCGCCTGCAGGCGCGACAGGCTCAGGATCCGTCCGGTGAGCTGCCCGAGCCGTCCCGCCTCGGCGGCGATGCGCGCGGCGAACACGCGCACCTGCTCGGGGTCGTCGGAGGCCGACTCGATCGCCTCGGCGAGCAGGCTGACCGAGGCGACGGGGGTCTTCAGCTCATGGCTGGTGTTGGCGACGAAGTCGGTGCGCATCTGCTCGAGTCGCTCACGCTCGGTGACATCACGGATGATCAGCAGCGTCAGCTGGGGGCCGATGCGGCTCGCCCGCGCCGAGACGAGCCGCGGGTCGAGCATCCCCCCGGCGGTGAGCCGAAGCGTCTCGGTCGCGCTGCCGCCCTCGCCGCGCACGGCGCGGACGAGCCGGCGCAGGTCGGCGTTGTCGAGCACGGCGCCGGATCGGATGCCGAAGCGCGCCGCGGCGTTGGATGTGGCGACGACCAGTCCGGAGGGGTCGAGCACACAGGCCGGATCATCCATCCCGTGCAGCACCTCGGTGACCCCGGCGGGAACCGAGGTGGAGGTCTCGTGGGCAGCCAGCATACGGATGCGATATGCCCACACGACCAGCAGCACGGTGCCAGCCCCGATGATCGCACCGATGGCGAGTGCGAACAGCGCGAACTGGGGCGAGGACATGGCTCCAGCGTACGGCCCACACGGTGGGTTGCTGGCCGTTCAGGCCGCCGTCATGCGGCAGGGGAGCTAGTATTCACGTTTCGGGCACCGTTTGTTAACCTTCGACCAAGACAATCGTGTCGACCTCGCGCGAGCGTGCCCGACCGGCACTCCACGCCCGTGCCGAGCCCCCGACGAAAGGTTGCGCGAGATGCGCCAAGTGTTCCACCAGTCCCTCGAGGATCTGCAGTCGAAGCTCACCGAGATCGCCGATCTGGTCACGATCGCGATCGAGAAGGCGACCACGGCCTTCGCCGAGAGCGATGTGGCGCTGGCCGAAGAGGTCATCGCCGACGACGCGAAGATCGACGAGCTCGCCGTGGCCCTCGACGAGCAGGCCATCGAGATCCTGGCCCGTCAGCAGCCGGTCGCCCGCGACCTGCGGATCGTGATCACGGCCCTGCGGGTGAGCGCCTCGCTGGAGCGGATGGGCGACATGGCCGAGCACATCGCCCAGCTCGCGCGCCTGCGCTTCCCCGAGCGCGCGGTGCCGAAGGGCCTGAAGGGCACGTTCCGCCGCATGGGCGAGCTCGACGTCGAGATCTCGCGCACCCTCGCCGATCTGCTGCGCACGCAGGATCTGCGCTTCGCAGACGCCATCCGCAATGCGGACGACGACGTCGACGAACTGCACGCCCGGGTGTTCGAGAAGGTGCTCAGCGACAACTGGAAGGGCGAGGCGACCGCGACGGTGGACGCCACCCTCGCCAGCCGCTACCACGAGCGCTTCGCCGACCACGCGGTGGCCGTCGCCAAGAAGGTCGTCTACCTCGCCACCGGCGACTGGGCGGTCGAGGAGGAGGACATCGCCGTCGCCGCCGAGGCTCAGATCAACCTCCCGAGGGAGGATGGTTCCCCGTCCGACGGAGCCTGACCCCGTCGAGGCCCCCTCACGCCGTCGAGGCCCCCTCTGATTCGCGCGAATCAGAGGGGGCCTCGACGCTGCTGGGGGGCTTCGACGACGTGGCTGAGCCCCGGGTCTACTTCTTGCCCTGAGCGGCGACCGCCGCGGCGCCGGCAGCGGCGGCCTCGGGGTCGAGGTAGCGACCGGGGGCGGTCGGGACGTTGTTCTCATCGAGCTCGTACACCAGCGGAATGCCGGTGGGGATGTTCAGCTCGGCGATGTCGTCGTCGCTGATGTTCTCGAGGTGCTTGACCAGACCGCGCAGCGAGTTGCCGTGCGCGGTCACCAGCACCGTCTTGCCGGCCTCGAGGTCGGGGACGATGGCATCGTTCCAGTACGGCAGCAGGCGTTCGATGACGAGCTTCAGCGACTCGGTGCGCGGCACCTCGCCGTCGATTCCGACGTAGCGGGGGTCGTTCACCTGGCTGAACTCGCTGTCGTCGTCGAGCAGCGGCGGCGGCACGTCGAACGAGCGACGCCACAGCTGGAACTGCTCGGGGCCGAACTCCTCGAGCGTCTGAGCCTTGTCCTTGCCCTGCAGCGCACCGTAATGGCGCTCGTTGAGGCGCCAGGAGCGCGTCACGGGGATCCACAGCCGGTCGGCGGCGTCCAGTGCGATGTCCGCGGTCTGGATGGCACGACTGAGCAGTGACGTGTGCAGCACATCGGGCAGCAGTCCCGACTCGGCGAGCAGCTCGCCGCCGCGGCGGGCCTCGTCCTTGCCCTGCTCGGTCAGGCGGACATCCACCCATCCGGTGAAGAGGTTCAGCTGGTTCCATTCGCTCTGGCCGTGCCGGAGCAGAATCAGGGTGCGCGTCATGGTGCCAGCCTATCGGCCCGCGGTGCGCGACTCAGCGGGCGTTGCGCGGATCCTCTGCGACGGGCCGGCGCGACAGCCGGGTCAGCCGCGGCACGCCGGCGGTGGCGCCCGCATCGGCCGGCACGATGACCTGCTGGGCGGCGGCGATGTCGACGCCCTCGTGCGTGCGCACGATCAGTTCGGTCACCGGGGCTCGGCGCGACAGCATCGCCAGCGCGATCGGACCGTCCTCGTAGTGCATCGCGATCGAGGTCACGTGGCCGACCTCGGCATCGCCGGCGAGCACGATGTCGCCCTGCGCGGGCATCACCACGTCGCTGCCGTCGAGCAGGAGAGCCGCGAGACGACGCGGCGGATGCCCGAGATTGTGCACCTTCGCGACCGTCTCCTGCCCGCGGTAGCAGCCTTTCGACAGGTGCACGGCGCTGCGGATCCAGTCGGACTCGTGCGGGATGGTGCGCTCATCGACCTCGTTCGACCAGCGCGGCCGCCATGCCGCGATGCGCAGCGCCTCCGCGGCCAGCGCTCCCGCGAACGGCGCCGTCAGCGCCGCGGGATCGTCGACGACGGCGACGCTCCAGGCGTAGTCGGATGCCGGATGCCCCTCCACCGCGGCGTACTGGTGGCCTCCCGGCTGCACCTCGTGCCACGGGTCGCGCCAGATCAGCGGCGTGCCGTTGGGCGCGGAGGGGGTCAGCCGCGCCTCCGCGGCGCCGCCCGCGAAGAAGCCCGCCAATGCGGCGTCGGAGCGCACCGTGACCGTGACGCGGGAGCGGAAGACCATCCGCTGCAGCCAGACGGCGAGCTTCTCGGCATCCGCCTCATCGGCGATCAGCCAGACCGACGCACCGTCCTCGAACACCGCGGCGGCGTGCTCGACACGCCCCTGCGGGTCGAGCACGAGCAGCTCGGTGCTGTCGCCGGCGCGCAGCCGTGCGACCGACTGCGAGGTGATGGAATCCAGCCAGGTCAGCCGGTCCTCGCCGGCGACCTCGATGAGGGTGCGGTCGGTGAGCGGCACGACGGCCTCGCCGGCGGCGAGCCGTCGCTGCTCGATGAGCGGGCTGCCGAAGTGCACGATCACCGCGCCGTCGCGAACGGCGCCGGGAAGCGCGTCGAACGCCGCCATGTCAGACCTTCGCCAGGCGCGCCGAGGCGTGCGACTTCAGGTTCTCGCCGAGGGCGGCGATGTCCCACGCCCACAGCAGGTGCGCGTCGACGAGTCCGTACATGCGGCTCGCGGCCGTGTACTGCTTCCCCCCGGCGGCGCGCACGACGGCATCCGTCGCGATGTCGATGCGGGGGCCGGCGATGCGGCCGAGGTACAGCTCGAGGGTGCCGTCGGAGTGTGCTACCGAGACCTCGATCGGGAATCCGTCGTCGGTGCGCAGCGCCTCGACGTCGTCGACGGTGCGCGCCGGCGCCGTCTCGGCGGGCGGCAGCAGGGCGGGGCCGGGATCGGATGCCTGGCGTGGGCGCGCCAGGCGCCAGAACCCGGTCTCGGAGAGCAGGGCGATCGGTTCGTCGTCACCCTCGAGGCCGAGGAACGATGCCGACGCCGCGTAGTTCAGGAACGGCCCGCCGTCATGGCTGAAGCTCACCCGGTGCGAGAACTCGCCCTGGAAGCGGTGATTCCCCGCGGTGTACTCGATGACACCGGTGCCCTCCCAGACGCCGAGCAGCCACGACAGCGGCGCCAGCTCAGCGGGGAGATCCGTGGGCAGCTCGATCACGGCGGAACGGAATCAGCGCTGGCCGCGGAACAGGTTGACGAGCACGACGCCGGCGACGAAGGCGATCGCGAGGCTCGCAAGGCCCAGCAGGCCGAGGAAGAAGAATTCGAGCGCGACGAGGTCCATGCTCGACAGTCTAGTCACCCTGTTGACCACTCGGGTCCGTCCGAGACCGTGGGAGTGCAGTCAGAGGGCGGTCGCGAGCGCCGCGATGGCGAACGCAGCCGACACGATGCCCATCAGCACCAGCGATCCCACGATGCTCGCCGACACCCGCACGATGTATCCCTGGGGTCGGGCGTAGGCGAGCTGCACGGCGAACGACAGCAGCACGACGCCGCCGAAGGCGATCAGCAGCCAGCCGGTGCGGATGTCGGCAGGCAGCGCGAAACCCAGCACGAGCGCCGTCACCAGGGCGACGCTCCACACCGCGATCACGCCGTGGAAGGCGTTGCGCGGAGCCAGTGCCACATCCTGCATGACGCCCATCGTACTCGGCGACCGCTCGGATGCCGTCGTCGCATGGCGCAGACGGCGGCTCTCACCCCGTTAACATGAATCCGTGGTCCTCCTGCTGGCACTCACCCCGGCCCCCGACGCGGAGCCGGTGCTGCCAGCGCTCGGGCTGCTCTCGCACAGCATCCGCCGGCATCCGATCGACAGCTCCCACCTGCTGTCGCTGCCCGACTGCGACGCGATCCTCGTCGACGGGCGCAGCGACCTGCTCGCCGCCCGCGCCGCGTGCCGTCTGCTGCGCACCGCCGGCAGCGAAGCACCTGTGCTGCTCGTCGTCACCGAGGGCGGACTGAGCGCGGTGACACCGGATTGGGGCTTCACCGAGCTGATCCTCACCGGTGCCGGTCCCGCCGAGATCGATGCCCGCATCCGTCTGGCGCTGGCGCGGGACAGCGACGAGGCGCCCGCGCGCGTGCAGGCCTCAGGCATCACGATCGACGAGCATTCGTACTCGGCCAAGCTGCACGGTCGCCCGCTGGACCTCACGTACAAGGAGTTCCAGCTGCTGCACTTCCTGGCCACGCACCCCGCACGGGTCTTCACCCGCGAGCAGCTGCTCAGCGACGTGTGGGGGTACGACTACTTCGGCGGCACACGCACCGTCGACGTGCACGTGCGGCGGCTGCGCGCGAAGCTCGGCGAGGCGGATCAGATCATCGGCACGGTGCGCAACGTGGGCTACCGCTTCAACCTGCACGAGGAGCCCGCGGCCGGCGAGGACTGAGTTCGCCCATTCGACACCGGGGGATGCGAGGATGTACCCCATGATCGATCCCGCCCTCGTCGAAACCGGACTCGAAGACGCCGAAGACGATGACTTCGACGCGCATGAGACACCGGATGCGATCCTGCCCGATCACCGCTACCACGACCGCGAGGTGAGCTGGCTGGCGTTCAATCAGCGCGTACTGGAACTGGCTGAGGACCAGGCGCTCCCCGAACTGGAGCGGGCGAACTTCCTGGCGATCTTCGCCAGCAACCTCGACGAGTTCTTCATGGTGCGCGTCGCCGGCCTCAAGCGCCGCATCCTCACCGGTCTGGCGGTGCCGACCAACGTCGGCCGCGCCCCCAGCGACGTGCTCGCCGACATCTCGAAGGAGGCGCACGCCCTGCAGCTGCGTCACGCCGCCGCCTGGAGCGATCAGGTCAAGCCTGCGCTGGCGGACGCGGGGATCGAGATCACCGACTGGGACGATCTGACCGATGCCGAGCGGGCAGCGCTGGGCGAGTACTTCCAGGCGCAGGTCTTCCCGGTGCTGATGCCGCTGGCCGTGGATCCCGCGCACCCGTTCCCGTACATCTCGGGTCTGTCCCTGAACCTCGCGATCCGCATCCGCAACGCCCGCACCGGCCGTCAGGACTTCGCACGACTCAAGGTGCCGCCGATGCTGCCGCGCCTGATCGCGGTGCCCGGTGGCGGTCAGATCCTGCGCTTCATCCGCCTCGAGGAGCTGATCGCGAACCACCTGAACGATCTCTTCCCCGGCATGGAGGTGCTCGACCACCACGCGTTCCGCCTCACCCGCAACGAAGACGTCGAGATCGAGGAGGACGAGAGCGAGAACCTCATCCAAGCGCTCGAGGCCGAGCTGCTCAAGCGACGCTTCGGCCCGCCGATCCGGCTCGAGATCACCGACGACATGGACGACGTCACCCTCGAGCTGCTGATCAAAGAGCTCGACATCACGGGCCAGGAGGTCTATCGGCTGCCCGGGCCGCTCGACCTGCGCGGACTGTTCGACCTGTCGCGCATCGACCGGCCCGACCTGCGCTATCCCCCGCACCTGCCCACGACCGCCGTGGCTTTCCAGCCCGGTGACAGCAACGAGCGACCCGACATCTTCCGCGCGATCGGCAAGTCCGATGTGCTGGTGCATCACCCGTACGAGTCATTCGCGACGAGCGTGCAGGCCTTCCTCGAACAGGCGGCGCGCGACCCGCAGGTGCTGGCCATCAAGCAGACCCTGTACCGCACCTCGGGCGACAGCCCGATCGTGCAGGCGCTCATCGACGCGGCCGAGGCCGGCAAGTCTGTGCTGGCGCTGGTCGAGGTGAAGGCCCGGTTCGACGAGGCCGCCAACATCGTCTGGGCCCGCAAACTCGAGAAGGCCGGCGTCCACGTGGTGTACGGCCTGGTGGGGCTGAAGACGCACTGCAAGCTGGCCCTGGTGATCCGCGAGGAGGACGGCGCGCTGCGTCACTATTCACACGTCGGCACCGGCAACTACAACCCCAAGACCAGCCGCATCTACGAGGACTTCGGTCTCTTCACCGCCGACCCGCTCGTCGGGCGCGACCTGACCCGCCTGTTCAACGAGCTGAGCGGCTACGCGATCGAGAAGAAGTTCAAGCGCCTGCTCGTCGCCCCGCTGCACCTGCGCAAGGGGCTGCTGCGGCACATCAACAACGAGCGCAAGAACGCCGAGGCCGGCAAGCCCGCCCGAATCCGCATCAAGGTCAATTCGATGGTCGACGAGCAGATCGTCGACGCGCTGTACCGGGCGAGCATCGCCGGCGTGAAGATCGAGGTGTGGGTGCGAGGCATCTGCGGACTGCGCGTGGACCTGCCAGGGGTCAGCGACAACATCACGGTGCGCAGCATCCTCGGCCGCTACCTCGAGCACTCGCGGCTGTTCATGTTCGACAACGACGGCGACCCGATCGTCTACATCGGCAGCGCCGACATGATGCACCGCAACCTGGATCGCCGCGTCGAGGCGCTGGTGCGACTGCAGGAGCCCGCGCACATCAGCGAGCTGCACGACCTGTTCGATCTCGCGATGGATCCTCGCACCAACTCGTGGCACCTCGGCACGGGCGGCGTCTGGACCCGCGCGGAGTCCAGCGACGACGCACCCCTGATCGATCTGCAGGACCGCACGATGGCCAATGTGCAGAGCCGTCGCCGTCGCAAGCAGACCCGCCGATGAGCGACACCGCGGTCTACGCGGCCGGCGCGGTGGTCTGGCGTCTGATCGACGACAAGCTGCGCGTGCTGCTGATCCACCGCACCAAGTACCGCGACGTGACCCTGCCCAAGGGCAAGGTCGATCCCGGCGAGATGCTCGCCGAGACCGCGGTGCGCGAGGTGCGCGAGGAGACCGGCATCCGCGTCAGTCTCGGCGTGCCGGTCGGGATCAGCAAGTACTGGATGCGGCCGAAGCGACAGAAGATCGTGCACTACTGGGCCGCCCATGCGACCGACGATGCGATCCGCGCGTCGACCTTCGTGCCCAACGGCGAGATCGCGGCCGTCGAGTGGGTGAGCCTGAAGAAGGCGCGCCGGCGTCTGAGCTATCCGGTCGACGTCGAGATCCTCGAGAACTTCGCGCAGCTGGTCGACGACGGTGTGCTGCACACCTTCCCGCTGATCGCGCTGCGGCATGCGAAGGCGGTCGGGCGCTCGGACTGGCAGGATGCCGACGCCGCGCGCCCCCTCACCGAGAAGGGCATCCGGCAGGCGAAGGCCGTCGTCGCACCGCTGCGCGCGTTCGGCGTGCGCCGGATCGTCACCAGCGATGCACTGCGCTGCCGGCAGACCGTGGCACCGCTGGAGAAGAAGCTCGGTCGCGAGGCGCGCGTCACCGCCAAGATCAGCCAGGATGCCTGGGAGGACGGCACCGCCGACGTGCGTCACGTCGTGGGGAACCGCGTGCGCTCACGCAAGCCCGCCGTACTGTGCAGTCACGGACCGGTGCTGCCCGCCGTCGTGTCGGAGCTGGCGCTGGCGACCGGCACCGTGCACGGCTCGTACATCGACAGTGCCAGCGACCTCGGAATGGCCGCCTTCTCGGTGGTGCATCTCTCGGCGACCAACCCCGGTTCGGGCATCATCTCGATCGAGACGCACGAACCCAAGGTCTAGGCGTCCGATTCCGTTCACCTTCCGTTCACCCGCCTGGGAGAGTCTCGTTAACCGTCGCTCGTAGCGTCACTGTGTGCCCGGCACCGGGCATCCAAGAATCCCCGATCGAACGGACCCACAGTGAAGATCTCCCGCATCGCTCGAATCGGCGCCATCGGCGCCGTGGCCGCCCTCGCTCTCACCGGCTGCGCCGCGAACGAGGCGCCGGCCGCCGACGGTTCGGCCGCCCCTGACGCGGCATCGACGCTCGAGGGCACCCTGCGCGCCACCGGCGCCTCGTCGCAGGGCGCAGCCCAGGAGGCCTGGGTGGCCGGCTTCCAGACCGCCAACACCGGCGTCACCATCAACTACGAGCCCACCGGTTCGGGCACCGGTCGCGAGAACTTCCTCGCCGGCGCCAGCGACTTCATCGGCTCGGACCGCGCGTTCAAGCTCGATGAGTTCGCCGAGGGCGGCTTCCAGATGTGCGCATCGGATGCCATCGTCGAGGTCCCCCTCTACATCTCGCCCGTCGCCGTCGCCTTCAACCTCGAGGGCATCGACTCGCTGAACCTCGACGCGAAGACGATCGCGGGCATCTTCGCCGGCCAGATCACCAACTGGACCGATCCGGCGATCGCCGAGCAGAACGAGGGCGTCGCGCTGCCCGACCTCGCCATCTCGCCGGTGCACCGCTCCGACGACTCGGGCACCACCGAGACCTTCGCCACGTACCTGGCGGCGACCGCCTCCGACATCTGGACCTTCGAGCCCTCGGGCGAGTGGCCGATCCAGGGCGGCGAGGCCGCTCAGGGCACATCGGGCGTCGTGCAGGCGATCACCGCCGGCAACGGCGCGATCGGCTACGCCGACGCCTCGCAGACCTCCGAGCTCGGTCAGGTGCACGTCGGCGTCGACGGCGAGTACGTCGCCTACTCGGCCGACGCCGCTGCAGCGCTGGTCGAGAGCTCGCCGCTGGAGGAGGGCCGCGGAGCCGGCGACCTCGTGTTCGCCGTCGACCCGGCTGCCGCACCCGCCGGCTCGTACCCGATCGCCCTGGTCAGCTACCTGATCGCCTGCGAGGAGTACGAGGACGCGAACACGGCCGCCCTGGTCAAGTCGTACTTCGAGTACATGGCCAGCGAAGAGGGCCAGAACGCCGCTGCCGACAACGCCGGCAGCGCCCCCATCTCGGCAGGGCTGCGCGACAAGGTCCTCGCCGCGATCGACACGATCAAGGTCGACTGATACACACGATGACAAGCGACTGATCCGATGCCCTCGCACCCCAACCGGGCGCGAGGGCATCGGAGAGTCCGCGATACAGCATCCGACGGCGCGGCATCCGATCCGCACCCCACCCGATTCCACCCGAACAGCAGGAGAACATGACCACGACGACCAGGCCGGCGCGGACCGCGCCCCCGATCAAGGCGAAGCAGCGTCTCGGCGACCGGGTCTTCTCGGGCACCGCGCTCGGCGCAGGAATCATCATCCTCGTCGTGCTCGCGGCGGTCGCGGCGTTCCTGATCATCCAGAGCATCCCCGCGTTCGCGCCCGACACGACCGACAACCACATCCTGAACGGAGGCTCCTTCTGGGCCTACGTCGGGCCACTCGTGTTCGGCACCGTGTGGGTCTCGTTCATCGCGCTGCTCATCGCCGCACCGATCTCGATCGGCATCGCACTGTTCATCTCGCACTACGCCCCGCGCCGGCTCGCCGGCCTCCTGGGCTACATCATCGACCTGCTCGCCGCTGTTCCCTCGGTGGTCTTCGGCCTGTGGGGCGGTCTGGTGCTCGCGCCGCTGCTGCAGCCGATCTACGCCTGGCTGAACCAGTACATGAGCTGGGTCCCGTTCTTCGGCGGGCAGGTGTCGTCCACCGGAAAGACGATCATGACCGCCGCGCTCGTACTCGCGGTCATGGTCATCCCGATCATGACCGCCATCTGTCGCGAGGTGTTCCTGCAGACCCCGAAGCTGCATGAGGAGGCCGCCCTCGCCCTCGGCGCCACCCGCTGGGAGATGGTGCGCATGGCCGTGCTGCCCTTCGCCCGCGGCGGCATCGTCTCGGCGACGATGCTCGCGCTCGGTCGCGCGCTCGGAGAGACCATGGCCGTGACCATGGTGCTCTCCCCCGCGGCCGTCTACAGCTTCCTGGTGCTCACCGCCACCAACCCGACCCCGATCCCGGCGAACATCGCCCTCGCGTTCCCCGAGGCACACGGCACCGGCGTGAACACGCTGATCGCGACGGGTCTCATCCTGTTCATCGTGACCTTCGCGGTCAACGCGCTGGCCCGCTGGATCGTCTCGCGCCGCGCCGAGTTCTCGGGAGCGAACTGACATGACCACGCAGACCCCGGATCGAACCGTCATGACGACGCAGACCACCAACTCCGCCCCACTCACCGCCGGTCGCCTGGCGCGCTGGGCGCCGTGGGCGCTGCTGGGGGCATCCCTCGTCGTCTCCGTCGCCGTCTTCGCCGTGGCATCCCCCACCGGCAACCCCGCCGACTTCAACATCGCCGGCGCCGTCATCGTGGGCGTGCTGCTGTACATGGTGCTCATCACGGTGATCTCCTCGATCGCCGAGAGCCGTCGCAAGGCCGTCGACCGGCTGATGACCGCGCTGGTCGCCACCGCGTTCACGGTCGCGCTGCTGCCGCTGATCTCGCTGCTGTGGACGGTCGTCACCAACGGCATCGCCCGCTTCGACGCCGAGTTCTTCAGCTATTCGATGCGCAACATCGTCGGCGAGGGCGGCGGCATCGTGCACGCCATCTGGGGCACCGTGCTCATCACCATGATGGCCGCGCTGATCGCCGTGCCGGTCGGGCTGATGACCTCGATCTACCTCGTCGAGTACGGCCGGGGGCGCATCGCGAAGGGCATCACGTTCTTCGTCGATGTGATGACCGGCATCCCCTCGATCGTGGCCGGTCTGTTCATCTACTCGGTGTTCGCCCTGATCATCCGGCCAGGGATCTCGATGGGCTTCATGGGCTCCCTCGCGCTGGCGGTGCTGATGGTGCCCGTGGTGGTGCGAGGCAGCGAGGAGCTGCTGCGCATCGTGCCCAACGAGCTGCGCGAGGCCGCCTACGCGCTCGGCGTGCCGAAGTGGCTGACGATCCTCAAGGTCGTGCTGCCCACCTCGATCGCCGGCATCACCACCTCGGTCATGCTCGCCATCGCGCGCGTCATCGGCGAGACGGCTCCTCTGCTGCTGACGGCCGGGTTCACGGCCAGCCTGAACACGAACCTGTTCAGCGGCCAGATGATGACGCTGCCCGTGTTCGCGTACAACTCCTACATGAATCAGGGCACGAACCCCGACGCGTCGCTCGCACGCGCCTGGGCATCCGCCCTCACCCTCATCCTGATCGTCATGCTGCTGAACCTGATCGCGCGCCTGATCGCGAAGTGGTTCGCCCCGAAGACCGCCGGCCGCTGAGCCGCTCCCCCGAAGGAATCCCGATATGTCCAAGAGCATCGAAGTCAACGACCTCAACGTCTACTACGGCGACTTCCTCGCCGTCGAGGGCGTGTCCCTCGAGATCCAGCCCCGCAGTGTGACGGCCTTCATCGGCCCGTCCGGCTGCGGCAAGTCCACGTTCCTGCGCACGCTGAACCGCATGCACGAGGTGATCCCCGGCGCGCGCGTCGAGGGTGAGGTGCTGCTCGACGGCAACGACCTGTACGGGCCCGGCGTCGACCCGGTGCTGGTGCGCCGGCAGGTGGGCATGGTCTTCCAGCGCCCGAACCCGTTCCCGACCATGTCGATCAAGGAGAACGTGCTCGCGGGCGTCAAGCTGAACAACGGCAAGATGTCGAAGAGCGACCAGGACTCGCTCGTCGAGCGGTCGCTGCGCGGCGCGAACCTGTGGAACGAGGTCAAGGACCGTCTCGACAAGCCCGGTTCGGGGCTGTCGGGTGGCCAGCAGCAGCGTCTGTGCATCGCCCGCGCGATCGCCGTCGAGCCCGAGGTGATCCTGATGGACGAGCCCTGCTCGGCCCTGGACCCGATCTCGACCTACGCGATCGAGGAGCTCATCGGCGAGCTGAAGAACGACTACACGGTCGTCATCGTCACGCACAACATGCAGCAGGCCAGCCGCGTCTCCGACAAGACGGCGTTCTTCAACATCGCCGGCACCGGCAAGCCCGGCAAGCTGAT
This sequence comes from Microbacterium bandirmense, assembly GCF_037204185.1. Classification (NCBI taxonomy): domain Bacteria; kingdom Bacillati; phylum Actinomycetota; class Actinomycetes; order Micrococcales; family Microbacteriaceae; genus Microbacterium; species Microbacterium bandirmense. The sequence continues at coordinate 54,944 of NZ_JBBDGM010000009.1, forward strand.
CGAGTACGACGAGACCTCGACGATCTTCACCACCCCGAGCGTGCAGGCCACCGAGGACTACGTCTCCGGCCGGTTCGGGTAGGTCGCGGCGCGGCCGGTTTCGGCACTGCTGCGCCCCGTGCCGGATTACTGACGGCCATCCGTTCGGACCGCGTGTCGTGCGTGCGACACGCCGTGCGGACGACCACTCTTCAGTAATCCGGCACACTCACTCGTCCTGCACAATTTCAGATCGAGCCAAGTTGTCCCCCGTCACCGGGATCGTGCACTTCCGCGAGCGCATGATGTCGGATGCTCGGACGGGTGACGTTCCAACTAGCCTCGACAGCACTCGCCGAAATCGGTCCGATCGCCCGTGCCGGCGATCTGCGCGCACGGGGTGTGTCACGTCGCGAGATCGCACGTGCGGCGGAGGCGGGTGAGATCCGCAAGGTGCGACGTGGCGTATACGCCGCCGTCGGCACGGACGATTCCTGGATCCACGCCGCCGAGCACGGCGGAGTGCTCAGTTGCGTGACGGCGGGGCGGATGCTGGGACTGTGGATTCTGGAAGACGGCGACGAACTGCACCTCTGGTTCGGCCATGCCGGCAATCCCCGGGTCTGCGGGCGTCACTCCTGCGAGCCGCACCCGCACTGGGATGACGGCGAGAGCAGGCTCGGCGAGCCCCCGCCTGTCCGCAACGTGCTCCTTCAGATCGCCCAGTGTTCCGAGGAGGAGACGTTCTTCTGCGCCCTGGAGTCCGCATTGCGCAAGTCGATGCTGGGCGTCGGCGACATCCGATGGCTGGCAGAGCGTGTGCCTCAATCCGTGTGCTGGCTGCTCGGGTTCGCCCGTGCCGACGCCGACAGCGGACTGGAGTCGCTGATCCGCCTCCGCCTGCACCGGCTCGGCATCTCGGTGCGCACTCAGGTGCAGATCGACGGGGTCGGCGAGGTGGATTTCGTCATCGGAGATCGTCTGATCATCGAGGCGGACGGCAAGGAGAACCATGACGACGGAGAGGTCGATCCGGCGAGGCCGCAGATCTCACTGCGCCACAAGGACCTGATGCGTGACGCACGGGCTGCCGCTCGCGGCTACGAGACGCTGCGCTTCAATTACGCAATGATCGTGCACGACTGGCCGACGGTGGCAGCCGCGATCCTGGCGAGAATCGGTGTCGGGGCGCACCTGTACCGCCGTCCGACATGTGTCTGATTACTGATCAGCACCGGGCCGGTCGGCGCGTCGTCGCCGCGACACGCCGCGGGGCCGGCGGTGCATCGGTGATCCGGCCCGCATTCAGCGCGGCGAGAGCAGGAACGCATTGAGCTCGGCGGTGAGGGCGGGGTCGGATGCCAGGGGCGCGCCGTCCACGGCCGTGATCGCCACCGCCTGACGGATGCTCGAGACCAGCCACGCGGCGTCGGCCGTGGCCAGGTCGGTTGCCGACAGCTTCGCATAGCGGGTCGCGAGACCCTGCGATTCGAGGTGTTCGAAGACGGCGAGCTGGGTGGTGCCGTGCAGGATGCCGGCCGACGGCGCCGTGGTGAGGAATTCGTCGCCGCAGCGGATGATCAGCGACGCGGTCGGCGCCTCGAGCACGTAGCCGTCGCGGGTGACGAACACCGCATCGTCGGCGCCGCGCCGGCGCGCCTCGCGGAGTGCGGCCATGTTGACCGCGTACGAGAGCGTCTTCGCCCCGAGCAGCAGCCACGGCGCCCGCTCCCCCGCCCCGAGGTCGTAGCCGCGGTCGAGCGTCACCACGCGCACCCCGTCACGGCGCACAGCCGTGTAGTCGGGCGCGGAGGATGCTGTCGCCCAGGCGGTCGGTGCGGGGCCGTGCTCCACCCCGCGGCTGAGGATCAGCTTGACCACGCCCTCGCCCAGCGGCGCGTGTGCGGCGGCGGCCGTGACGGCCTGCCGCCACTGCTCGAGGTTCGGGGCGGGCAGGTCGCACAGCCGGGCGGAGTGCGCCAGGCGCTGCACGTGCGCCTCGACCTCGTTCGGATGCCCGTCGACGACGCCGATCGACTCGAAGACGCCGTCGCCGCGCTGCGTGCTCAGCTCTCCGACGCTCAGCGCGGGGGCGGTGACGTCGATCGGCGTGAAGGTGCCGGAGTAGTCGTCGCGGGTGTCCGCCGCATCCGCGGGAGCGATCATGAGTGCGTAGCGCTGTGCCATCCGCCCAGCCTACGACCCCGGGAATACCACCGCCTCAGACGCGTTACACTTGATCGGCCGGGCCGCATAACCCCGGGCTCCAAATTCTGCCGCTGCGAGCGGCCTTCCGCCGAGAGGCGTTCTTGCGGTCCGGCTCTTTCCTGCCCTGATCCGGGCGCGCGTCGGCGATGTCAGACGAGGTTGCCACGGCGCCACGCGCCGGCAGCTGCCGTCAGGTCCTCGGCGTAGGCCGTCAGCCGCAGCGCACGCCGGGTGAGCTCACCCGCCCGATCGGGCTCTGTGGCCTCGTAATCGTCGGCGATGTGCGTGGCACCGGATGCCTGCACACGGCAGTACGACGAGGCACGCTCCAGAGCGATGGCGAAGTCGCCGCGGAACACCCCGCGCAGGATCGTGTCGACCAGCGCGACCAGCTCGTCGGGGTTCGCCGGCGCGGGAGCCCCGGCGATGACAGCATCCGCCGTGCGCAGCTCGTGCCTTCCGCGCTCGTACAGCAGCGCTGTGAGCGGCGCGTCGGATCGGATCGCGATCTGCAGCAGGTACAGACGCCACAGTGCCCCCGGCAGCGAACGCGCCGGCGCGTGCGACCACAGCTCGGCGATCTCATCGATGCCGTGCTCGGCGGCGAAGCCGATCAGCCGGTCGGTGACGACGCCGCTCTCGTCACTGCGGGCGCGCTCGAGCAGAGCGGATGCTGTCGCGTGCGCCACGCGCGACTTCTCGGCCGGGTCCTCGCGTCCGACGAGGTTGTCGAAGGCCGCGGTCGGTCGGCGGACGGGGCGGTGGAACTGCTCGGGCATCCCTCCAGGGTACGCGCGGTGGTCGGGCACGGGCGCGGTGATCTGCTGCTGGTCTTCGCGGGAGGAACCTGCCAGACTGGGACCGTTGTTTGTTAGGCCTACTGCCTAATTAATGACGAACCGTTCTTGATCGCAACCGAAGGAGTTTGTGTGAAGCACCGATACCCCGCCCTCGCGGCGGCGGGGCTGATCGCGGGAACGCTGCTCGTGGCAGCGCCGGCGACAGCATCCGAATCCGACCCCACCCCGACCACGACGCTCAACGGCTACCGCAACGTCGGCTATTACGGCCAGTGGCGCGCGAACGGCGAAGCCGGCGCGACCATCAAGCGTCTCTTCATCGACACGCCCGCCGGCCAGAACCTCACCCACCTGAACTACGCGTTCGGCAACATCGCCGGATCGCAGAGCGCCATCGACGACGCCATCTCCGCGGGCACGCAGGGCCTCGCCGACGTCGATCCCTACACCTGCTTCATCTCCGACGGCATCGCGCCGGCGTCCGGCGAGACCGAGACCGCCGGCGACGCCGACAGTTCGTGCACAGCTACACCGCCGAGGAATCGGTGCTGGGGATCGCCGACACCCCCGACCAGGCCCTGGCCGGGAACTTCAACCAGCTCCGGCAGCTCAAGCGCCTCTATCCCGACATGAAGATGCTGGTGTCACTGGGCGGCTGGTCGTGGTCGAAGTCGTTCTCCGATGCGACGGCGACACCCGAACTGCGCGAGAGGCTCGCCGAATCGTGCATCGACCTGTACATCCGCGGCAATCTGCCCGAGATCGACGGACGCGGTGGCGACGGCGCGGCCGCGGGGATCTTCGACGGGTTCGACCTCGACTGGGAGTGGCCCGGCGCACCGGACTGGTCGCAGGAAGTCGGCAACAGCGTCGACCCCGAGAACGACAGGGCGAACTTCCTCGCGTTCGTCGGCGAGCTGCGCGCACAGCTCGACGCTCTCGAGCCCGAGACCGGCGACGACTACGAGCTCAGCGCGTTCGTGCCCGCCAGCCCGACGGTGATCAGCGCCGGCGGCTGGAACGATCCGGCCCTGTGGAAGCTGCTCGACTTCGGCAACCTGCAGGGATACGACCTGTGGGGCTCGTGGTCGGCCGAGACCGGCCACCAGGGGAACATCCACGGCGACCCCGACCACAACTGGGGCCTGGGCATCGACTCGATCGTGGCGAGCTACGTGAACGCCGGTGTTGATCCTGGGCAGTTAAACCTGGGCCTGGCGGCCTACGGGCAGGGGTGGCGCGATGCCCAGCCGCAGCCCTGGACACCCGCGACGGCAGGCCACGGCCAGCTGTCCTGGGATGAGCTGTCGGCGCGCGACCTCGAGTTCCACCACGAATACACCGCCGACGGATCGTTCGACGCCACCTGGGCGTACGACGCCGAACGGCAGGAGTTCTGGTCGCTCGACGACCCGACCGCCGCAGCGGAGAAGGCCCGCTGGGCGATCGCGAACGGACTGGGCGGCGTGGACTACTGGGACATCGGGCAGGACGTCGACGGCGACCTGTCGATCGCAGCGGCCGCCGTGCTGCGCGAGGCCGCCGAAGGGCCCGTCGCGGGCGACGGTGCCCTGCTGTGCGAGGTCGGCGGCGATGCGCAGCCGTGGAACGCCGGCGCGACGTACCGTGCGGGCGACCTGGTGTTCCTCGACGGCAGGGTGTCTGAGGCGCAGTGGTGGGCGAAGGGCTCCGAGCCCGGCGCATCGACGACGGGGCCGTGGGCCACGCTGACCGCCTGCGGCGTGGATGCCGGTGAGCTGCAGCAATGGTATGACGACACCATCTACACGAAGGGCGATCAGGTCGTCCACGAGGGTGTGACCTACACCGCCAAGTGGTGGACTCGCGGTGAGGCACCTGGGTCGGCGTGGGGGCCGTGGCGCTGAGCGCCGGTCCGTCGATCCGCTGACACGCGCGTCGGCGGGCAGCTCGTGGGAAGCTGCCCGCCGGCGCGCGTCTACTTGTCGCTCATGCGGTGGCGATGACGATGACCGGGTCGCTGGACGGAGCGCCCGTCGGCGAACCGCCTAGGGGCTCGACGGTCACCGCGATCACGTCGCCGCCCTGCATCGGCTGGTCGAGCAGTGCGGTCGCATTCCCTCTGGAGGTGTCGAAGACGCCGGCGGAGATCGGCTGATCTCCGCGCACGAACCACAGCTCATAGCTCTCGTCGTCGGGCAGGTCGTCGATGCCGCGCGTGACGAGCACCGCCTTGCCGAGCTCATCCGACCAGTGCGCGGTGGCCGAACCGCCGCTCTCGAGGTCGACGGTCGCCTCTTCGGCGTCGTCCGCAGACCGGATCTGCTCCAGCGCGACGACCGATGCCGGGCGCTGCAGCTGCGACACGATCTGCGCCGTCCCCACGCCGACGCCCACCAGCAGCACCAGGCAGGCCGCCAGGGCGAAGATCAGCCGGCGACGACGGTGCACGCCGCGCACGGGTGCCGGTTCGGCGTCGGCGGGCGGCTCGGCGGGTGGCGTCGGGTCGTCCGCACCTGATGCCGGGGATGCGTCCTCGCCCTGCGAGGTCGTCGAGATGCGCTTCATCAGTTCCGCGCGGATGCCCGTTGGAACGTCGACCGGCGGCAGCGCGTCGGCGAGCGCAGCCGCGGTGTCGAGATCGGCGTCGGCGAGCGCCTGCCATTCGGGATGCTGCGCCAGGGCTTCCTGGAACCGCCGCTCGTCAGCATCCGACAGCGCGTGCAGGGCATGCCCGGCGGCGAGCTCGGAGAACTCCTGCTCGTTCATGTCGACACCCCCAGTTCGCCGCGCAGCCGCGACATCCCGTCTCTCATTCTCGTCTTCACCGTTCCCAGCGGTGCACCGGTCAGCGCGGCGATCTCGCTCTGCGAGTATCCGCCGTAGTAGGCCAGCACGAGCGCCTCCTGCTGTGCCTCCGGCAGAGCGACCAGGGCACGGGCGACCTGCTGTCCTTCGAGTCGCGACTCGACCTCTTCCGCGACCAGGTCGCGCGCGGCGTCGAGATCGCGGATGCCGACGCGCACGTCGCGGTCGGCGCTGGACTGCGAGGAGCGCACCCGGTCGACGGCCCGGCGATGTGCGATCGTGAGAACCCACGACCTTCCCTGCCCTCTGTTCGGAGCGAAGCGCCCGGCGGATTGCCAGATCTCCAGGAAGACCTCCTGCAGCACTTCCTCGCTCTGCGAGCGATTCACGACGACCCGGAGTATCAGCGCGAAGACCCGCGGGGAGAGCATGTCGTACAGCTCGGCGAACGCGCTCTGGTCGCCGTCGGCGACGCGCAGCAGAAGGTCGGCGACACCGTCGCGCGCGGAGCCGTCCTCAGGCACGTCCACGCCATCGATGACCATCTCGACAAGCATGCCGCATCCGCTCCTCCCGCTCTCGCACGCCACTCCGTCACCCGAAGGTGAATGAGAAGGCGCGCACTCCCGGCGTGAGTTCGAGGGTCAGGATGCCGTCGTGGGCTTCGCCCTCGACGAGCGGGTACGAGCGGGGCGTGCCGTCCACCCGGATCGTCGTGCTGGTGCCGTCATCGAGACGGGCGACGATCTCGCCGGAACCGGCGAGCACGACGCGCACCTCGGATGCCCGGTACGACAGTCGGATGCCCGCCTCGCCGCCTGCCGCGGGGGTGACGTACTGCGTGTCGACCTTCCATCGGCCGTCCAGCGCGAACGAGTCTTCCGGCATCGCCCCGGGGAACTCGAACTCCTCCCGGCCGGCGCCGTAGTCACCCGCTCCCCCGTAGTTGACCTCCTTGGACCAGCCGAGGAAGGTCTCACGGGTGGTCGATCCGATCTCCGGCGTCGTGTCGGTCACCTCGGTGGGCTCAGGCAGCGCGATGCCGGGGTCGGCGTCCTGCAGCAGCTCTCTGATCATCTTCTCGGTGGCCGCGTAGTTGCCCTCGCCGAAGCTGATGTGCCGCACGGTGCCGTCCGCGTCGATCAGGTAGTGGGCGGGCCAGTACCGGTTCCGGTACGCGGTCCAGGTGGACAGGCTGTTGTCGAGCGCGACCGGGTATTCGATCCCGAAGTCCTCCGCTCCCGCGCGGACGTTGCCGATCTGCTTTTCGAAGGCGTACTCCGGCGAGTGGATGCCGATCACGCGCAGACCGGCGTCACGATACGTCTCGTCCCAGGCCACCACGTGCGGGATGGAGCGCTGGCAGTTGATGCACGAGTACGCCCAGAAATCGATCAGCACGACCTCTCCGCGCAGATCCTGCAGATCGATGGCCGCGCCTTCGGGCGTGTTCAGCCACGCCTCGATGCCGCGGATGGCCGGCGCGGTTCCGCATTCCTCCAGCACCGTGGCGCCGTTCGTGCAGTTGTCGAGCTCGCGGTTCTCATCGGTGACGAGTCCACCCAGGTCGAGAGCGTCGCCCTGGCGCTCGGCGAGATCCTGCTGAAGGCCGGCGGTGTAGTCCGGCAGCAGTCGCTGCAGCATCTGCGGAACGTTGAAGACCAGCCCGACGGCGAGCGCGATCATCGCGATACCGGCGGTGATCCGCAGCGCGCGCTCCCTCGTGCGGAAGGCGCGGATGCGCTCGACGAGGCCCCGCCCGGCGAGGGCGAAGAAGAGCAGCGGCACGGCGACCCCGATGGCGAACGACACGGTGAGCAGCACGGTGTCGATGCCGATCCGCCCGGTGGACCCGGCGACGATGATGGCCGCCAGAACCGGCCCTGCGCACGGGACGAACACTGCGCCGAGCGCGAGTCCGACACCGAACCCTCCACCGCGGTTGGCCACCTCTCTGCGGGGGATCCATTGGAACGGCTTCTCGAGGAGCTGCTCCAGGCGCGGGACGATGAGCGCGATGCCGAGCAGCAGGAGCACGGCGATGCCGACCCAGCGGATCACATCCTGCGGCAGGTCGAGCAGGCCGAGGATCAGCGAGCCGACGAGGGTGACCAGGCTGAAGCTGAGCATGAGGCCCGCGATCACCAGATAGGGACGGCTGCGACGAGCCGGAGTGACCTCGCCGTCGTATTTCGCGGACTGCGCCCCACCCGTCAGGAAGATGACGGGGAGCACCGGCAGGATGCACGGTGAGATGCCGGTGATGAGACCGCCGAGCAGCCCGATGATGATCAGATCCATGATCCGCCTTCCGTCGCTGATTCTTCGGATCTGATCCGGGATCGGATTGGCGCCGGACGGACTTGAAACTTATCTCGCTCCGATCCCATCCGATCGCGATGGGTCTCCGAACAACCTCCAACGCCGCGGGTTCACCGCGGCACCGAATCCCCGGAGGTTGAAATGCTCAGCACCAAGAAGAAGATCACCGCAGCTCTCTCGCTCGGCTTCGCCGGCGTACTCGTCCTGGCCGGATGTTCGATGGGCGGCGAGACCGAGTCGGCGCCGGCCGAGCCCGACGCGCCCGCGGCGACGGAGGAGGCGACGGACCCCATGATGGACCCGGCGGCGAACCTGGTCGGTCCCGGCTGCGAGGCCTACGCCGAGCAGGTTCCGGATGGCGATGGCTCGATCCAGGGCATGTCCCAGGATCCCGTCGCCGTCGCAGCATCCAACAACCCGCTGCTCACCACGCTCGTCTCCGCGGTCAGCGGCCAGCTGAACCCCGACGTGAACCTCGTCGATACGCTCAACGGCGACGAGTTCACGGTGTTCGCACCCGTCGACGACGCTTTCGCGAAGATCGACCCCGCCACCATCGAAGCGCTGAAGACCGACGCCGACACGCTGAGCTCGATCCTCACGTACCACGTCGTCCCCGGCCAGATCGCTCCCGCCGACATCGAGGGCATGCACACCACCGTGCAGGGCGCTGACGTCGAGGTCACCGGTTCGGGTGAGGAGTGGATGGTCAACGACGCGAACGTCATCTGCGGTGGTGTACAGACCGCCAACGCGACGGTCTACCTGATCGACTCGGTGCTGATGCCCCCGGCCGAGTGAGAGACCGGCCCGTGCGCCGTGGGGACGACGCGCAGGCCAGTGAACGGGGCGAGCGGGAGGGGAGCTTCGTTCCCGGGTAACGTGCCCGTCGACTCGTCGGCGGGCACGTTCTCGTGGTGAGTACAAGAAGTGCCCCCGGGGAATTCCGACATCCCGACCCACCGGTTAAAAGCCGGTTGCTCTGCCTCTGAGCTACGGGGGCAGATGCCGGCGCATGAGTCGCCGGCACCGCGTCCGAGTCTAAACCACAGCATTCCCCTGCGCGCTCGGAAGGCATCCGACCACGTCCCGTGCACCCGTGGGAGGATCGAGGACATGAGCGCTCTCGACGACGTACTGACCCGCATCGAGCAGTGGCCGGTGGAGAACGCCGCTGCCGCCGTGATCTCCGCCGACGGTGCCGTGCTCGCCTCGCACGGTGACCTCTCGCAGCCGTACCGGCTCGCCTCGGTCACCAAGCCGCTGACGGCGTACGCCGCGCTGATCGCCGTCGAGGAGGGAGTGTTCACCCTCGAGGATCCGGCAGGGCCGGAAGGATCGACGGTGCGGCACCTGCTCGCGCATACCTCGGGGCTGGACTTCTCCGAGGACAAGGTGCGCGCAGCCCCCGGCACCCGGCGGATCTACTCGAACCGCGGATTCGACGTGCTCGCCGACACCCTGGCCGCCCGCGCCGAGATCCCGTTCGCGACGTACCTGGACGAGGCGGTGTTCGCTCCGCTCGGGATGACCGATTCCCGGCTGGACGGCTCGGCGGGGGCCGGCGCCGTGGCATCCGTCGCCGATCTCGCCCGCTTCGCCGCCGAACTGCAGCATCCGACACTGCTGGCGGCGCAGACGCTCACCGAGGCGACCACGGTCGCCTTCCCCGGCCTCGACGGCGTGCTGCCCGGCTACGGCACGCAACGTCCGAACGACTGGGGGCTCGGCTTCGAGCTGCGCGACGGCAAGAGCCCGCACTGGACGGGCAGCGGCAACTCCCCCGCGACCTTCGGCCACTTCGGGCAGTCCGGGACGTTCCTGTGGGTCGACCCGCAGGCCGGCATCGCCTGCGTCGCAGTCGCGGACCGCGACTTCGGCCCGTGGGCGGTCGAGGCCTGGCCGCCGTTCTCGGATGCTGTACTCGAGGCCCTGCAAGACTGAGCAGACCGCGTGACAGGGCGACTGGGAGCCGAACGTCGGTTCTCAGGATTCAAGACCGACATTCGGCTCCCCGCCACGTGCTCGGTGCCTCCGCACCGCGTCGCGGTTGGAGCAGCGCACCGAGCAGTAGCGCTGGCGACCGTTGCGCGTCACATCCGCGAACACGTTCGTGCAGGGTGAGGCTGCGCAACGCCCGAGCCGGTGCATCCCCCGCTCGGTCAGATGAAGGGCGGTGCCGACGCTGAAGACCGCCTCCAGCACATCCGGAAGCGAACGGCCCGCATCACGGTAGTGCAGATGCCACCCCTCCCCGTCGTGATCCGTCAACTGCGGGTAGGCGGCCGCTGCGGCCATCTGCGTGTTCAGCGCAGCGGCTCGCGCCGCGTCGTCGGTGGCGTCCACGACCGCCAGCCAGCGATCAAGGACGGCACGGGTGCGGGCGTGGTCGTCGGATACCGAGTCGAACGTCATCGTCATGCCGAATTCGCGTGCGCGCTGCTCGATGCCATCACGGTCTTGCGGCCAGTCATTGGCGAGGGAAGCCGCCAGCAGAACAGCGTACTCGCCGTAAGGGTTGAGATGCATAAGGCCATTACATCACCGTGGAAGCATGACCGCATCACGCACCTTGCCCATCAGGATCCCGAACCGCACGCCGCTGCACGAGCACGGCTGGGTCACCGAATCCTCGCATCGCACGTCCGTGGGCGTGGTCGTGTACGTCCACTGCGCGGCCTGCGGCACCCGGCGGGTCGACCTTGATGACAGCACGGGCCTGCCTCCCGTACCCCAGAGCGCGGAAGTCGCGGGCCGTTCGAGCAGGCGATGCGGTCGCCCGGCAGTCTCCGGCGGGTGATGCCGACCGCCGATTCCTCAGCGCGGCACGTCGATGACGCGCTCGGCGCCCGTGACAGACGCCGACACAGCGCCCGCGGCGGCCTCCGCCACCTCCGCGCAGAGGGAGGCGACCTCCGCAGCCGGCGCCCACACCTCGAATTCCGCCACAGCAGCGTACGTCGTCTCACCGAACACGGCGCCGTGTTCGGTGACCCACGCACGCAGCAGGTTCTCGATCCGCCCGGCGTCGGCGTGCGCCACCGGGATCGCGACCTGCGACAGCAGCATCCGATCGACGAGCGAAGCGAGATCCAGCGCCTCGGACACCGCCGACGAGTAGGCGCGCACCAGCCCGCCGGTGCCGAGCTTGATGCCGCCGAAGTAGCGGGTGACGACCGCCACGACGTCAGTGAGGTCCCGCCGCCGCAGCACTTCGAGCATCGGGATCCCGGCGGTGCCGGAGGGCTCGCCGTCATCCGATGAGCGAGCGCGGTCGGCGTGCAGGCCCGTCACCTGGGCGCTGCAGTTGTGCCGCGCGTCCCAGAACCGCTTCTTGATCTCGGCGATGACCGCGTCGGCGTGCTCGGGCGAGGTGACCGGCGCCACGTGCGTCAGGAATCGCGACTTCTTGATCACCAGCTCATGATCGACGGGCGCCGCAATGCTCGCGGGCAGCGAGAGCGAGCGATCGGACACCGCTCCAGGCTATGGCTTCAGTTGCGCTTCAGCATCCAGCCGACAGACTGTCAGCATGCGGATACTGCTGGTCGATGACGAGGTGCGGCTCGCCGACGGCATCCGCCGCGGACTGGAGGCCGAGGGCATGGTCGTCGACGTCGCCCATGACGGCCTCGCCGGACTCGACCGCGCGCGCGACGGCGACTACGACGCGATCGTGCTAGACGTCATGATGCCCGGCATGAGCGGATACCGCGTGTGCCAGGCGCTGCGCGCCGAGGGTGACTGGACGCCGGTGCTGTTCCTCACCGCGAAGGACGGCGAGTGGGACGAGGTCGAGGGCCTCGATACCGGTGGCGACGACTGGCTCACCAAGCCGTTCTCCTATCCGGTGCTCGTGGCTCGGCTGCGCGCGCTGGTGCGGCGGGGTGCACGCGAGCGGCCCGCCGTGCTCGAGGCAGGCGACCTGCGCTTGGACCCCGCCGCACGGCGAGTGTTCCGCGGTGAGGAGGAGATCTCGCTGACCGCGCGGGAGCTCGCCGTGCTCGACTTCCTGCTGCGCCGCCGCGGTGAGGTCGTGACCAAGCGCGAGGTGATCGCCAACGTGTGGGGCGACGACTTCGTCGGCGATGCGAACATCGTCGAGGTGTACATCGGGCATCTGCGCACCAAGATCGACCGCCCGTTCGGGCGCGACGCGATCCAGACCGTGCGCGGCGCCGGCTACCGACTGTCCGGCACGGGCGACTGACGGTGGCGTCGCCGCTGAGATCGATCCGCGCCCGGCTCACGCTCGGTGCGCTGATCGTGGTGGCCATCGCCCTGGTGCTCGGCGCGGTCGTGGCTGTGCAGCTCGTGCGGGTCTCGCTCACCGACGGCGTCGCGCAGACCCTGCAGCAGGACCTCGAGACGATCTCGGACCGACTCGATGATGGCGACATGAGCATCGACGACATCGACGACGACGTGCTGGTGCGCGTGCAGGGCGACACGGACGACGATGACGACGGGCCCCGCGACGAGGTCAACGATTCGGACGCGTCTGCTCTGCCGATCGTGCCCGAAGACACCACGGTGCGCGTCCAGGTCGACGGCGACCCCTACCTGGCGGCAGGCGCCGACAGCGACCGGGGGGCACTCACCGTCGCCCGCTCGCTGGAGGTCGTCGATGACGCGGTCGCCGCGACCGGCGTCGTGCTGGCGGTCGCCGTGCCGCTCGTGCTGGCGCTGGTCGGGGTGGTGCTGTGGGTCGTCGCCAGCCGTGCGCTCGCGCCTGTGGAGCGGCTGCGCGCTCAGGTCGACGCGATCGACGCGACCGATCTCGACCGGCGTGTGGACGCCGGGCGTGACGACGAGCTGGGTGCGCTCGCGCGCACCATGAATCGGATGCTGGATCGCATCGAGCACTCGCAGATCACGCAGCGCCGGTTCGTGAGCGACGCCTCGCACGAGATGCGCTCCCCGCTCGCCACGATCCGTCAGCACGCCGAACTGGCGCAGGCCCACCCCGAGGCCAGCTCACTGGAGAACCTGAGCGGCGTGGTGCTCGACGAGGGGGCGCGGATGCAGGAGCTCGTCGAAGGTCTGCTCGTGCTCGCGCGGCTCGACGAGGGGCGAGGGGGCGCGATGGCACTCACCGACCTCGACGACCTCGCACTGGCCGAGGCGCAGCGGCTGCACGGCATCGGCGTCGGGGTCGACGCACGCGGGATCGGACCGGGACGCGTGCTCGGCAGCGAGCCGCTGCTGGCACGGGCGGTGCGCAACCTCGTCGACAACGCCGCGCGCCACGCGCGCACCCTGGTGACGATCCGCGTGGCGGAACGCGAGGGTCAGGTGGTGCTGCAGGTCGAGGACGACGGCACGGGCATCCCGCCCGCGCAGCGCGAGCACGTCTTCGACCGCTTCGCGCGGCTCGACGAGGCCAGGGCCCGGGATGCCGGTGGCAGCGGTCTCGGACTCGCCATCGTCCGCGAGGTCGCGCTGGCGCATGGCGGCACCGTGACCGTCGGCGACGGCGCGTCAGGGGGCGCGCTGTTCACCCTGTCGCTGCCCGGCACGGCGTCCTGAAGACGCCTTCAGCACTCTTCAGCAGCGCTTCACCGGCCGCGTCGCAGAGTGGAGTCATGAACAGCAGCGAGAACACCCAGCCCCTGTCCGAGGACGCGACCCCGGCCACGACCGAGCACAAGCCGCGGCATCGCCGCAACCTGCTGATCGGCCTCGGCGCCGCGGCGGCCCTGATCGCCATGGGCGGCGGCGCGTACGCCGTCGGCGCCGCGATGGATGACGACGATGACGACGACCGCGTCGGCGTTCAGGTCGCCGATCACGATGGTGCGCACCGCGACGCCTCCGACGACGTCAGCGATGACGACGGCACCGTCGATGAGCGGGGCGAGAGCAGCTCGTCGAACGCCGCCGCGCCGGCATCCGATCCCGCGACGCTGCGCGCCGCCGCAGAGCAGGCCATCGCGCACGTCGACGGCACCGGTGTCACCTCGATCGACGTCAAGTGGCGCGGCTACGAATTCGACGTGCTGCGCACCGACGGCACCGAGGTCGAGGTCTTCATCGGCCCCGACGGCGCCGTGCGCACGGATGACGACGATGACGACCGCAGCGACGACCCGGTGCTCGACCTGGCGCAGCTCGGCGACATCCTCGCCGCGGCCCAGTCGGCGGCGAGCGCCGAGACCGGCATGGAGGGCACCGTCGATTCGATCTCGACGAGCGATGACGCCTCGAAGCGCTACGAGGTGGACCTCGACCTCGACGACCGCCGCGACGTCGAGGTCGAGCTCACCGCCGATCTGAAGACAGTCACGGTCGAGATCGACGACTGACCGCGCGATCCGCCGAATGCCGGCGTGGCCTGACGGGCCGCGTCGGCATTTCTCACGTCCCGGCGTCGGCCGGCGCTGTCAGCTCGATGAGCTTGCGGAGCGTGTTCAGGTTCCGCGCCGTGCCGGCGGTGCCCAACGCACGATCGAGCACGCCCTTGGTGAGCTTCGTCGAAGCCACGCCGCCATCGCCGTAGTCGATCCACAGGTCGGGCCCGATCAGCGCCGCCCGCTCCCCCGGCTGCAGGCGTGGCGTCAACTGCTCGACCGCCCCGGGAGCGGCTGCGTCCTCGAGGAACATCACGTGCACCATCTTGTCGAGCGCAGCGTCCGGGAACGGGTTCGCCGCCAGCGCCGCGACGAGCTGATCGTGCGTGCGCAGGATGACCGGAGTGTCGACGCCGAAGCGCTCGGCGATCAGCATCCGCACCTCGGCACAGGCGGCGGCATGATCGCCGTCGACCTCGCAGATGATGTTCCCGCTGGCGATGTACGTCGACACCGACTGCAGCTCCGTGCGCTCGGCGAGCAGCGAGCGCAACTCGGCCATCGGCACCCGGCCCGTGCCCGAGACGTTCACAGCACGCAGCAGCAGCGCGCAGCGCTCAGCCCCGGCGGTGCCTGTCACAGGGCGTCGCCGTCGACGGCATCCGCACTCACGGCAAGCACGGCGCCCGCGTGCGCGAGCTCGGCCAGCGCCCGCTCGCTCGACTCCTCGCCGACACCCGCAGTCAGGTCGGTGAGCACCCGCACGTGCACGCCGTGTGCGATGGCGTCCAGCGCCGAGGCGCGCACGCAGTGATCGGTCGCGATGCCGACGATGTCAGCGTCGGTCACCCCGTGCGCGGCCAGCACCTCGGCGGTGCTCGCACCCTCTTCGGTCGTCCCGTCGAACATCGAGTACGCGGGCACGCCCCGCCCCTTGCGCACGTGATGCGTGATGGCGTCGGTAACCAGCAGCGGGTCGTAGTCGGCCCCCGCGGTGCCGGCGACGCAGTGCACGGGCCACGAGTCGACGAAGTCGGGCTCGGCGGCGAAATGCCCGCCGTTGTCGCCATCGGCGTCATGCCAGTCGCGCGACGCGACGATGACGGCGTAGTCGGAGGCGCGTGCGGTCAGCAGCTCGGATACGGCGGATGCCACCGCGTCACCGCCCGCGACCGCGAGCGCTCCGCCCTCGGTGAAGTCGTTCTGCACATCGACGATCAACAGTGCCCTGGTCATGCTTCGAGGGTACGCCGAGCTGTGCGCATTTGACTTGCCCACCCCGCTTGGTACGTTGGAGAAGCGGGCCGGATACGCTCGCTGCGCTGCCGCCGTTCGCGAGCGCCCGCCCGTTCGGGGCATCAGATGCCCCGCCTGCAGGGCGCGCCACGACTGCGCCTCGTCGTGAGCAGCGCCGTGTTCCTTCCGGCTCCCGCACGGACGGCTGCGCCGTTCGCGCATGCGCGAATCACCTCGCCGGGCGAGGGGTGATGCCGCGCGCGTGCTCACTGACGATAGGAACTGTATGCCGGCCTGCGCAACTCCCGCTCTTGCACCCGACCTCACCCTCATCTCCGGGCCCCTCAAGGCCACTCTGCCCTCCCGTTAGCACTCTCCCGTCCCCGTGCTCCGGTCTCACCGCCGGCCCTTCGACCAGAGAGAAAAACGTGGAAACCCTGCAAACACTTTCCGGACCGATCGTGGTCCTGCTCATGCTGCTGTTCTTCGGCGGCAGCCTGTACATGTCGCTGCGCATCCGCAAGCGCACCGAGAACGCCGACGGCTACATGACCGGCGGCGGCAAGATCGGGTTCGGCATCTCGGCGGCATCCATGACCGCCACCTGGATCTGGGCGTCGTCGATGTACGCCTCCGCCACCTCCGGCTACACCTACGGCATCTCCGGCCCCATCCACTACGGGCTGTGGGGCGCGCTGATGATCCTGCTCATCTACCCCTTCGGCAAGCGGATCCGCAAGGTCGCGCCGAAGGCGCACACCATCGCCGAGGTGATGTTCGCTCGGCACGGCCGCTCCAGCCAGCTGATGCTCGCCGGCTCCAACGTGCTCGGCAGCGTCATCAGCCTCACCTCCAACCTCATCGCCGGTGGCGCGCTGATCTCGATGCTCTCGCCGTTCACGTTCAGCCAGGGCATCCTCGCCATCGGCGCCGGCGTGCTGCTGTACACGCTGTGGTCGGGCTTCCGCGCCTCGGTGCTGACCGACTTCGCGCAGGTGTGCGCGATGCTGGGCGCGGTGATCGTGATCATCCCGGTGGTGTTCTTCGCCGCCGGCGGGCCGAGCCTGTTCGAGACCGGTGCGTCGAACCTCACCCCGCAGCAGGGCGACTTCTTCTCGTCGGATGCGTTCTTCAACCAGGGCGCACCGTACATCGCCGCCGTGCTGGCTTACGCGATCGGCAACCAGACCATCGCCCAGCGCCTGTTCGCCGTGCGCGAGGACCTCATCAAGAAGACGTTCATCACCGCGACCTTCGGCTACGGCGCCACCATCATCGGCATCGGGATGCTCGGAGTCATCGCCCTGTACGCGGGGATCACGCCCGAGGGCGGCGACGTGAACAACCTGATCCCGCAGATGGCCGCGACATACCTGTCACCGCTGCTGCTGTGCGTGTTCTTCGTGATGATCATCGGCTCGCTGTCGTCGACGGCCGACGCCGATCTGACCGCCCTGTCGTCGATCGTGATGGCCGACATCTACGGTCAGAACATCGCCGGCAAGAAGAAGGCCAACCCGCGCACGATGGTGCTGATCGGCCGCATCACGATGGTCGTGGCGATGGTGGCCGGGCTCTACTTCGCCGGCAGCCAGTTCAACATCCTCGACCTGCTGGTGTTCGTCGGCGCACTGTGGGGTGCCCTGGTGTTCCCCGTGATCGCGAGCTTCTACTGGAACCGCGTCACCAACCTCGCCTTCTCGGTGTCGGTCGTCGTCGCACTCGCTGCGTTCCTGCCGGTGCGCTTCGAGTGGGTCGACCTCACCGGCCCGATCGGGATCGTCTCGGATGTGCTCTCGACGATCGGCATCGGCGTGGTGCTGGGGCTCATGGCGTTCGGCTTCTTCGGCAAGCGCGTGGCGCTCATCGTGGGAGTGGTGGCGACACTGGCATCCGCCCCCTTCGCGATCGGGTTCCTGCACACCTACCCGGTGCTGTCGGGCTCGCTCATCGCCTACGCGGTCTCGACCATCGTCTGCGTCACCCTCACCCTGCCGAGCAAGAAGGAGGACTTCGACTTCGACCTGATCAAGCAGCGCACGGGCGACTTCGATTCCGTCGACACCGACGAGCTGAACACCGAGCTCGCCGAGCTGACCGAAGCCGAGCAGCCGCTCAACGTCGAGAACGAGAGTAACTGACATGGAACTGTCGACCATCGCACTGACCGCCTACGTGCTGGTGTGGCCCGTGATCGTCGCGGGAACCCTCACCGTGATCGTCCGCGCCTTCGTCAAGGAGGCCAAGAAGGCCAAGGCCGAGGGACGCTCGATCATCTGATCGCGCCGCCGGCTGAAGCACGAGAAAGGCCCGGGATGCTGAGCATCCCGGGCCTTTTGCGAGCCACCTGTCAGGATCGAACTGACGGCCTTCCCATTACGAGTGGGATGCTCTACCACTGAGCTAAGGTGGCGTGCGCGGTGAACCGCGGCACGATCAACGATCCTACTATGCCGAGGCCGTCACCGCGAAACCGGGCGGTGGCTCATCGGCCATCTCAGCCCCGCGCGGCGATCGCCGCGGCATCCACTCCCGCCGGCAACTCGCCGAAGAGGAACCCGCCGGCATCCTCGCCGAGGCGCGAGGCGATGAACCCGTCCGCCACGGCGGCCGGGGCGTGCTGCACCAGCAGCGCCCCCTGCAGCGCCAGCGCCAGTGCGCTGACCAGCCCGCGGGCACGGCCCTCGGTGGCAGCATCCGACGCCACCGATCGCACCAGCGCACGCGTGCGGTCCAGGTGCGCGTCGAGACGGACATCCGCCCCGCGCGCCGACGTCACCTCGGCGTCGAACGCCTCGAAGGCCTCGGGCTCGCGGCTGAGCGTCCGCAGCACGTCGAGGGCGATGACGTTTCCCGAGCCCTCCCACACCGCCATGACCGGCTGCTCGCGGTAGCGCATCGCCAGCGGGAAGTCCTCGGTGTAGCCATTGCCGCCCAGACACTCCAGCGCCTCGGCGGCGTGTGCGGGACCGCGCTTGCACGCCCAGTACTTCATCACGGCCGTGCCCAGACGCGCGAAGGCGGTGTCCTGCGCGGACGCATCGTCGTCGTACGCACGGGCCAGGCGCAGCGCGGCGGCGGTGACACCCTCGACCTCGAGCTGCAGATCGGCGGTCACCCCGGTCATCGCCGGCTGATCGATCAGCATCCGCCCGAAGGCGGCCCGGTGCCGCACATGCCAGGCGGCCTCGGCGACCGACTGGCGCATGCCGGCGAGGGAGCCGAGGATGCAGTCCAGCCGCGTGTTCGTGACCATCTCGATGATGGTGCGCACGCCGCGACCCTCCTCACCGAGCAGATGGCCGACGGCGCCCGCGTACTCGACCTCGCTGGATGCATTCGCCGCGTTGCCGAGCTTGTCCTTGAGTCGCATGATGCGCATCGCGTTGCGGGTGCCGTCCTCGCGCAGCCGCGGCAGCAGGAAGCACGACAGGCCGCCGGGGGCCTGGGCGAGCACGAGGAAGCCGTCCGACATGGGGGCGGAGCAGAACCACTTGTGGCCGGTCAGCTCGTAGCGCCCTCCCCCGATCGGCACCGCCACGGTCGTGTTCGCCCGCACGTCGGACCCGCCCTGCTTCTCAGTCATCGCCGTGCCGAACAGCGCACTCGTCTTGCCCGGCGCGAGGTCGGCCGAGTACGAGCGCGACAGCAGCCGCGGCATCCACTCGGCGGCGACCTCGGAATGCTGCGCGATGACGGGGGCCGCGGAGTGCGTCATCGACACCGGGCAGGCGTGCCCCGGCTCGATCTGCGCGTACAGCATGAAGGTCGCGGCCCTGGCGACGTTCGCGCCCGGTCGCGGGTCGGCGACCGCGCTGGTGTGCGCTCCGTCGGCGACGGCCGCCGAGATGATGCGGTGGTACGACGGGTCGTACTCGACCTCGTCGATGCGATGACCCCAGCGGTCGTGCGTGCGCAGCTCGGGCTTGTGCCGGTTCGCACGGCGCGCGTGGTGCTGGAACTCGGCCGTGCCGACGTGCGTCCCGGTCGCATGAAGCGCGGTGGCCGCCCACCCCGCGTCGTGCCGCGTCACACCCTCGACGAGGGCGACGTTGGCGGCGTACTCGTCGATCCCCACACGGGCGGGGGCCTGATTGAAGACTTCGTGCGTGCTCACGATCACTCGCCGCGTGGATCGGCGGATCCGGCTCGGGACGTGGTGTCGGATGCCGACCGCGCGCCGACCGCGCGCAGGCAGAGTGCGGTGATCGCGGCGACGATGGCATCGGGCACATCGTCGTCGATCGTGACCGGCGCGAGTGGCCCTGCGAGAGCCTCGCCGATGGCTCCGACGAGCCCGGCGGCGGTGATCCGCGGATCCTGCGGCGCGAACTCCCCTTCGCGCACGCCGTGCATCACGATCTCGGTGAGGATGCCGGCGTAGCCGCGGCGATAGATCAGTCGTTCCTCGTCGATCGCTCGGCCGACAGGCTCGACCAGCAGGGCCCACGCGAAGCGACCACCGCGCAGCGCCCGCGTCGCGAACATCTCGATCACGGCGATCAGCCGGCCGGTGGCGTCCGCAGGCTCGGCGGCCGCCACGGCCTGGTCGACCGCCGCCATCTCCGCACCGGCGATGCGGCGGAACACCTCCGCCAGCAGGTCGTCGAGCCCGGCGGTGTAACTGTACAGTGACCCCGCGCTCATGCCCGCTCGCGCGGTCACCGCCTTCACCGATGCGGCGCCGAAACCGGAGTCGCGCACGATGGCGGTCGCGGCCTCGATCAGGTCCTCGCGGCGCCCTGCTTCTCGGCGATGTGCCATCCGTGCCTCCTCGCAGCGGTCACCCAGGTGTTGAACGGTGGTTCAACACTACGACCCCGTCACTCGCAGCGCAGACCGTCTTCCGGCACGGTGCCGTCGATGAGGAAACCCTCGACGGCGGCATCCACGCAGGAGTCGCCCTTGTTGTAACCCGTGTGCCCCTCGCCGACGCGCGTGACCAGCACGCCGTTCTCGAGCTGCTCGGCCAGAGACTCCGACCACTCGTAGGGAGTCGCCGGGTCGTTGGTGGTTCCGACCACGACGATCGGCCCTGAGCCTGATGCCGGGATCTCGTCACGGGTGCCGGTGGGCGGGTACGGCCAGACCTCGCAGGGGTCGGGTCCGTCCCAGTACGGTGCGAAGGTCGGAGCCTGCTCCTGCACCTTCTGCATCGCCGCGTCCTCCGCGGCGGGGTCGTCTTCGACCGGATAGTCCATGCAGTTGTACGCACGGAACGCCTCGGCGGAGTTGTCGAGGTACGTGCCGTCGGGACCGCGGCTGTTGTAGCTGTCGGCCAGCGCCATCATCACCGAGGGGTCGCCCTGCAGCGCGGCGGTGATGCCCTGCGTGAGGTAGGGCCAGCTCTGCTCGCTGTACAGCGCCGTGATGGTGCCGGTGACCATGGTGTCGACGGTCAGCATCCGCCCGTCGCCGTTCTCGAGCGGCGTGCGCGCGATGCTCGCCAGCAGCGCCTGGAAGTCGGAGATGGCCTCATCCAGGGAGCCGCTGAACGGGCAGTCGGCGGAGCCGAGGCAGTCCTGCATGTACGCCCGCAACGCGGATTCGAAGCCGGCTGCCTGCGTGGTGCCGACCTGCAGGCCGGGCACCGAGGGGTCGATGGCACCGTCGAGCACGAGGCGCTGCGCGCGCTCGGGGTACAGCTTGGCGTAGGTGGCGCCGAGGAAGGTGCCGTACGAGTAGCCGAGGTAGTTCAGGTGGCTGTCGCCGAGTACGCCGCGAATGAGGTCCATGTCGCGCGCCGAGTTGACCGTGGTGATGTAGGGCAGGATGCCGTCGCTGTTCGCCTCGCAGGCGTCGGCGTACTCCTGGTTGCGGACGTTGATCTCGTCTTCCCATTCGGGGGTGCCGCGCTCGGCCTGCAGCACGCCGTAGTTGTACTCGTCCATCTGCTCGTCGTCGAGGCACTGCACGGCGGTGGAGCGCCCCACGCCGCGCGGGTCGAAGCCGATGACGTCGAAGCGCTCGATCAGGTCGGGGCCCACCGCGTACTCAAGGGAGTCGGCGACGAAGTCGTAGCCGCTGCCACCCGGGCCGCCCGGGTTGATCAGCAGCGAGCCCTGGAAGTCGCCCTTCGCCTGATGACGCACCAGCGCGAGGGAGATCTCGGCGTCACCCGGGTTCTCCCAGTCGAGTGGCGCGGTGACCTCGGTGCAGTCGAAGCGTGAACCGCACTGCTCCCAGGTGAGCTCCTGCGAGTAGTACGGCATCAGCTCGGGGGCGATGTCGGACGCGTCGGGCGCACGGGTCTCTGAAGCGGGCATCTCGGGGATCTGAGAGTAGAGGCAGCCCGAGAGGGCGACGGATGCCACGGCGAGTCCCGCGATGAGGGCGCCCAGGCGGCGCAGACGCGACGGACGCGGCCGGCGGATCTCGGTTCGGTGGTTCACGGTGTCCTTCCACTGGAGACGGTGACGAGCAGGCTCTCGAGCGCGAGCAGCGGGGCGACGTTGCGCTCCAGCGACTCGCGGGTGTCGGCGATGGCATCGAGTACGAGGATGCTGCGCTGCACCGGCCACGCGGTGGCCAGCGCCTCGAGCTCGGTGAGCAGCTCGCGGTTGATGAGGTCGTCGCGGCGGCCGAACTGCAGCATGACCACATCGCGATACATCGACTGCAGGTCGGTGAGCACGCGGTCGATGCCGTCGCGCAGGCTGCGGGTCGCCCGCTTCTTCTGCTCGTCCTCGAGCGCCGAGATCTGCGAGCGCAGCGCGGGTGGAACCGCCTGCCCCTCGGCGACGCCGACGGTGCGCAGCAGGGCCGCCCGCTCGGCGGCGTCCCGTTCGGCGGTGAGCGACTTCGCGTCGTCGGTGGCGGCCTGGATGATCTGACCGGCGACCTCGACGGCCGTGCCGACACCGCGCACGCCGAGCACGGCGCGCAGGCTCTCGTCACGTCGACGTCGCGCGTCGTCGTGACCGGCCAGTCGCTGCGCCATGCCGATGTGCCGCTGCGCGTGCCGGGCGGCCCGCTCGGCGACCGCCTCGTCGGCGCCGGTGCGCAGCGTGATCAGCCTGGCGACGTCGGCGACCTCGGGCTCACGCAGCCGCAGTGCGCGCACGCGGGAGCGGATGGTGGGCAGCAGGTCGGCCTCGCTGGGCGCGCAGAGCACCCAGACGGTCTGCTCGGGTGGCTCTTCGAGCGCCTTCAACAGCACGTTCGAGGTGCGCTCGACCATGCGATCGGCATCCTCGACGACGATCACCCGGTACCGGCCGGCGGACGGGGCGAAGTACGAGCGCTCCACCAGGGCGCGCGCCTCTTTGATCGTGATGATCACCTTGTCGGTGCGCAGCGCCGTGACGTCGGGGTGCGTGCCGGCGAGCACCTGGCGCATCGTCGCCTCGTCGTCCGGATCCTCGGCGATGAGGGCCGCGGCGAACGCGTATGCGAGCGTCGAGCGCCCCGACCCTGGAGGGCCGGTGATCAGCCAGGCGTGCGACAGCGACGCCGGATCGGATGCTGCCTGCCGCAGCGTCTGCACGGCGGCATCCTGCCCCCACACGTCCGCCCACGGGAACGGTGCGGTCTGGACGGCGGTCATGGGGTCCAGCCTATCGACGGCATCCGACAGCTGACTGCACGGCGGACGACCGCGTGCGCTCCACGCGGGGAAGTACGCCTCCCGCGGATGGAATCCGCGAATTCGTCCGCGCGAAGCGCACATTTCCGCGCGAAGCGCACACGATCAGAGCAGGGTCGAGACACGGGCGCGCACGAGCACGGCGATGTCTTCGGGGTCGGCGGTCGCGTCGACGACGAGGAAGCGCTGCGGCTCGGCCGCGGCGAGGGCGAGGAAGGCCTCGCGCACGCGCGTGTGGAACTCCTCCTTCTCTGCCTCGAGCCGGTCGAAGGGCTTGTCATCGGCATCCAGCCGCCGGCGGGCCTGGGCCGGCTCGATGTCGAGCAGCACGGTCAGGTTCGGCAGGGCACCACCCGTCGCCCACAGTGACAGATCGCGCACCTCGATGGCATCCAGCACCCGTCCCGCGCCCTGATAGGCGACGGACGAGTCGAGGTAGCGGTCCTGGATGACGACCTCGCCGCGCTCCAGCGCGGGCCGCACGACGGTCTCCACGTGGTGCGCTCGGTCGGCGGCGTACAGCAGTGCCTCGGCGCGCGGGGCGATGTCGCCACGGTGGTGCAGCACGATGTCGCGGATGAGCACGCCCACCTCGGACCCGCCCGGCTCGCGGGTCTGCAACACCGCGCGTCCCCGCTCACCGAGCCAGGACGCCAGCAGTGCGGCCTGTGTCGACTTGCCCGATCCGTCGCCGCCCTCGAAGGTGATCCAGATCCCTTCGGGTGCGGTCACGAACTCGCCTTCGCCTTAGCCGCGGCGTTGGCCGCCCGAGTCGCGGCGGCCTTCTTTGCGGCGGCGGAGCGTGCCGCTGCCTTCACTTCGTCTCGCTCCGCTCGCTCAGTACGGCGCTCGGCGTCGGTCACTTCGTCTCGCTCCGCTCGCTCAGTACGTCGCTTGGCGGATGCCTTCGCAGCCGTCTTCTTCGCAGGCGCCTTCTTCGCAGTGCTCTTCTTAGCCGGAGCCTTCTTGCCGCGCTTGGCGGCGGGGCCCTTGGCACGCTTGTCGGCGAGCATCTGCACGGCGATCTCGTAGGTGATCTCGTCGGGTGTCTGCCCGCGCGGGATCGTCACGTTGGTCTCGCCGTCGGTGACGTAGGGGCCGAAACGTCCGTCGCGCACTCGGATCGGCTTGCCGCTGACGGGGTCGGCGTCGAACTCCTTGAGGGCGCTGGAGGCCTTCCGCGCGCCGTACTTCGGCTGCGCGTACAGTTCGAGCGCCTGCTCGAGGGTGATATCGAAGATCTGCGATTCGCTCTCCAGCGAGCGCGAGTCGGTGCCCTTCTTCAGATACGGGCCGAACCGGCCGTTCTGCGCGGTGATCTCATCACCGGATTCCGGATCGGCGCCGACGACGCGCGGCAGGCTCAGCAGCTGCAGCGCGGTGGCGAGGTCGACGGTGTCGACCGACATCGAGCGGAACAGCGACGCGGTGCGCGGCTTCGGCGCGGCATCCTTCTTCGCCGACTTCTTCTTGGGCTTGGCGTCGGCGACCTCACCGGTGGCGGTGTCGACGGCGTCGTCGTCGGAGACCGGATCGCTCTCCTGCACGTACGGTCCGAAGCGGCCGTCCTTGACGACGATGATCTTGCCGTTCTCGGGGTTCTCCCCCAGCACGCGGTCACCCGCGACCGGGGCGTCGATCAGCTCCTGCGCCTTCTCGGCGGTCAGCTCATCGGGGGCCAGGTCCTCGGGGACGTTGACGATGCGCGGCTTCGCCTCGGGGTTCGCCGGATCGGCGACCTCGAGGTAAGGGCCGTACTTGCCGAACCGCAGCGTGGCGGTGTCGGTGATGCGGGTGGAGTTCAGCGCCCGCGCGTCGATCTCGCCGAGGTTGTCGACGACCTGACGCAGGCCGACCTGCGAGTCGGAGCCGTAGTAGAACGAGCGCAGCCACTCGACGCGGTTCTGCTCGCCACGGGCGATGGCATCGAGGTCGTCTTCGAGCGCGGCGGTGAAGTCGTAGTCGATCAGGTCGGCGAAGTGCTGCTCGAGCAGACGGACCACACTGAAGGCCAGCCAGGTCGGCACGAGCGCCTGACCGCGCTTGGTGGCGTAGCCGCGGTCGATCACAGTGCCGATGGTGCTGGCGAAGGTCGATGGGCGGCCGATGCCGTGCTCTTCGAGAGCCTTCACCAGCGATGCCTCGGTGTAGCGGGGCTTGGGCGTCGTGCGGTGGCCCTTGGCGACAGCATCCGACATCGCGACCTCATCGCCGACGGCGACGGCGGGCAGCGACTGGTCGTCGGCCTTGTCCTGCGAGTTGCGCTTCTCGTCGCGCCCCTCTTCGTACGCCTCGAGGAAGCCGCGGAAGGTGTAGACCGTGCCGGATGCCGTGAACTCGACCTTCTGTCCGTCGGCGGCGGCTTCGAGCGTGACCGTGGTGGTCTCGTATTTGGCATCCGCCATCTGGCTGGCGACGGTGCGCTTCCAGATGAGGTCGTAGAGCCGCTGCTCGTCGCGGTCGAGGCCGGAGGCCACCGACGACGGCGTGCGGAAGGTGTCGCCCGAGGGGCGGATCGCCTCGTGCGCCTCCTGCGCGTTCTTGCTCTTCGACTTGTACACCCGGGGCTTGAGCGGCACGGCGCCGTCGCCGTACAGCGCGACGGCCTGGCTGCGGGCCGCCTGGATCGCCTGCGTGCTCAGCGCGACCGAGTCGGTGCGCATATAGGTGATGTACCCCTTCTCGTACAGGCGCTGGGCGACGCCCATGGCGTGCTTGGCGCTCATCGAGAGTTTGCGTCCGGCCTCCTGCTGCATGGTGGAGGTGGTGAACGGGGCGTAAGGGCTGCGGGTGCCCGGCTTGGCCTCGACCCTGCTGACGGTCGCGGCGCCGGCGGCCTCGACCGCTGCGGCGAGCGCATTCGCCTGCTGCTCGCTGAGCACGACGACGGCTTTCTTGAGCTTGCCGGTGTCGTCGAAGTCGGTGCCGCGGGCCAGCTGGCCGCCGTCGACGCGCACGAGACGGGTCGAGAAGGCCTGTCCCGTGGCGGATGCCATCGCCTCGACGTCCCAGTACTCGGCCGAGACGAACGCCATGCGCTCACGTTCGCGCTCGACGATCATCCGGGTGGCGGCGGACTGCACGCGGCCGGCCGACAGACCGGACTTGACCTTGTACCAGAGCACGGGTGAGACGTCCCAGCCGTATAGACGGTCGAGGATGCGCCGGGTCTCCTGCGCGTCGACCAGGGCGAGGTCGAGCTCGCGGGTGTTGCCGACGGCCGATTGGATGGCGTCCTTGGTGATCTCGTGGAAGACCATCCGCTTGACGGGGACCTTCGGCTTGAGGGTCTCGAGCAGGTGCCAGGCGATGGCCTCACCCTCGCGGTCCTCATCTGTGGCGAGCAGAACTTCGTCGGCGTTCTTCAGCGCGCGCCGCAGTTCGGCGACCGTCTTCGTCTTGCGGTCGGAGACGACGTAATAGGGGTCGAAGTCGTTCTCGACGTCGATCGAGTACTTGCCGTACGCCTTCTTGTCGTCGGCGGGGATGTCCTTCTTGTCGGCCAGGTCGCGGATGTGACCGACCGAGCTGAGCACCTCGTAGCCGTCGCCGAGGTACCCCTGAATCGATCGCATCTTCGTCGGGGACTCGACGATCACGAGCTTCTTGCCTGCAGCCAAGGGTGCATCCTTTCTTCGAAGCACACCATACACACCGCTCTCCCGGTGTGAGCCGAGAGCTCGACGACGGTTTCGTCGCAGCGGGGTGAGGGGGTTCGTCGTCATGTTCTCTCGGGAGGCCCCGCTCGGGCTCGTGAGACGGCGACGAGACCAGAGTACGCGGATCTGACCTCCACTGTCGCCGTGAGTGCGTCGATGCGGCACGCCGAGAGGCGCGCGTCGGATGCTGCGGCGACGCGCGCCGCCAGCACGCACGGGTCGTCGTCGCTCGCGACGGCGCCGGATGCGGCGTCTGCGGCGGCGAGCGCGGCGGCATCCGCAGCACCGGCAGTGCGCTGGGCGGTGACCGCCGCGCCGCCCACGGCGGCGAGCCCCAGCGACAGCGTCGCGGCGACCGTCAGCACGCCGGCGGCGAGTGCTGTTCCTGCCATGTTCCTCCTCGTTTCCGTTGCTCAGAGCCCGCCCGCGAGGGCACAGCTCGAGGCGCGCAGCGGCACGGAGATGATCCGTCCCACGCGCAGGTCGACCGATGCGGTGACGCACACCAGGTCGCCGGTGGCATGCGAGACGGAACTCGCGCCGTCGACCGCGGTCGAGACGACTCCGGCTACGCGGGATGTGCTCTCGCCACGGCCGATCAGCCGGGCGGCATCCGCCGCGGCATCCTGCAGCGACACCTGCGTCGCCGCCGCGCTGAGCGCTCCGACGCCGAGCATCAGCGCCAGCAGCGCGGCGGGCAGGGCGACGGCGAGTTCGGCCGCGACGGAGCCGCGCTCACCGCGCAGCCCGCCGCGACCGTCATGCGAGCGCATCACGACACCGTCAGCGCCCGCCGCACGAGATCGGTGAGGATGCCGCGCACCTCATCGCTGCGCATGATCACCACGAGCAGCCCGGCGAAGGCGACGGCGGCCATCGTCGTGATCGCATACTCGGCGGTCGCGGCTCCCGTCTCATCGGTGAACAGGGATGCTGCCCGCCGGCGGGTCAGCGCGGGCAGGGCTCCTGCTGTCGGCAGTTCGTTCTCATTCATCGTCTTCCTTCTCTCTCCGTGGGCGGCTCTCGCCCGGGGTCCGTTTCAGATCGGGGTCAGTGTCAGATCGGCAGCGGCGTGGAGCCGAGCACACTGAGCATGAGCGGCGCCACGCCGAGCAGCAGGAATGCCGGAAGTGTGCATGCGCCGAGCGGCAGCAGCAGCTTCGACGACAGCCGAGCGGCCCGCACGCGTCCCTGCACCCTGGCGTCGTGACGCTGCTGGGCTGCCGAGGCGCGCAGCAGCTCGCCGGCCGGAACACCCGCGGCCCGCGAGAGCTCGAGCACCGTGTCGGTCGCGCTGCGGTCGGCCGACAGATCGGCGGGGCTGTGCTCGACCAGGCGCAGCGCCCTCGGGATCCCGACGCCGCCGGCGAGCGCCACCGCGACGAGCTCGGCATGCATGCCGGGCGTGCCCGGTTCCGGTTGCGCCGCGCGCACCATCCGCGCCGTCCACCACCGCGCCAGCAGCACCAGCACGATGCCGAGACCGACGCAGATCGCTCCGAGCGGGTTGGTGAACAGCACGCCGATGGTGTCGAAGCCCAGCGCGAGGCCGAGCAGCAGACCGACGAAGGGAAGCCAGAGCAGCAGTCGCGCCGTGCCCGTGGGCTCGGCGAGGGCGATGCGCACGTCGTCTGCCGCCGAGGCGGCGTCGTGCAGGGATTCGGCGAGCGCACGCAGCACGTCCGCCAGGGGTGCGCCCACGGTGGTCGCGATCTCCCAGGCCGCCGCGACGTCCGACCACGCTCCGCCCTCGGCCTCGATGGCACCGACCAGCTCCGCACCATCACGACAGCGCTCGATCACCCGTCCGGCGACCGGGTCGCCGCTGTCGGCCAGATGCTGCCAGGCGGTCATCGGGCGAGCCCCAGCCTGCAGCAGCACGGCAAGAGTGCGCACCGCTGCAGCCGCATCACCGGAGCGCGCGGCACGGGCATCCGATCTCGCGCGGCGGAGCAGCGGGATCACCACGGGGCCACCTCCTCGATGCCGAGGCGCTCGCCGGCGAGCACGAACCGTCCGGCCTGCGCGATGCGGCGCCTCCCGTCGGCGTCGCGTTGCAGGTGCAGCACGACGGTGAAGGCGCTCACCACCTGGCGGGCCAGGGCCGTGGCATCCATCCCCGCGAGCGCACCGAGAGCCTCCATGCGCGCGGGAACGTCGACCAGTCCGCTGGCGTGCAGGGTGCCGGCGCCGCCGTCGTGGCCGGTGTTCAGCGCGGTGAGCAGCTCACGCACCTCCTCTCCTCGGCACTCCCCCACCACCAGCCGGTCCGGCCGCATGCGCAGCGATTCACGCACGAGCACCGCCAGGCTGATGCGACCAGCGCCCTCGAGGTTGGCCTGTCGTGCCTCGAGCGACACGTGATGTGGATGGCGGGGGCGCAGCTCGGCGACGTCCTCGATCGTGACGATGCGCTCAGCGCGACCGACCTCCGACAGCAGAGCGGCCAGCAGGGTCGTCTTGCCCGTGCCGGTGCCGCCGGTGATCAGCACGTTCGCGCGCTGCGCGACCAGCCCGCCCAGCCACGCGCGCTGTGCGCCCGAGAAGGTGCCCGAGGCGGCGAGCGCGTCGAGGTCGGCGCCCAGCACGCGCGGCACGCGGATCGACAGGGCCGTACCCGAGGTCGATACCGGGGCGAGCACGGCATGCACGCGGATGCCCGAATCGAGCCGAACGTCGACGCACGGTGACTGGTCGTCGAGATGCCGCCCGCCCGCCGCGACCAGCGCGACGGCGAGATCGCGCACCTCGCGCTCGGATGCCCGCCACTGCGGCACCGGCTCGGCGCCGTCGCCGCGGTCGACGAACAGCCCGTGCGCGCCGTTGACGAAGATGTCGGTGGCACGGGCATCCCGCACATGCTCCGCCAGCGCACCGAAGGCGGGGTCGACCGCGAGCGCGGCAGCATCCGATGTCCCCGTCGGCGTCGCCGAAGGCGCGGTGCCGCGGGGTGTGAGCACGAAGGGATCAGCCATGCCGACGACGCTAGATGGGCCCGCCGTCGCAGAATCGCCGGGATCCCGGCCGCTGTGCACAACCCGGCGAATCCGTCATCTGTGCAGGAGGAGCGGGGTCGAGTCGCAGGGCCTCCCCACCGGGTGTCGGATCGGCCCGGGAAACGCGCAAGGCGGCACCTCACGGGGGGAATGAGGTGCCGCCCAGGCGCAAGCCCGCATCGGGGGTATCGGGCGCGCTGAAGCCGGATATCAAAATCGGCTGTCGTCAGTGTATGCATTAGTTAGCGGTGTTGCCAAGCGACACGCAGTACCGACTTTCGACAGTAGGCTTCCTCGGACCTCCCGAGTAGATTCGCCGTGTCACCGTCGTGCCCCGACACGACGCCCTATCCGCGCAAAGGAGCGAGTGCCATGAGCAGCCAGATCGACCACCTCCTCGACGAATCGCGGAGTTTCCCGCCGTCTGAGGAGTTCACCGCCCAGTCCATCGACGATCCCGCCCTGTACGAGCGCGCCGCCGCCGACCGCGAGGGCTTCTGGGGCGACCAGGCCCGCGAGAACATCACCTGGCACAAGCCGTTCTCGCGCGTGCTCGACTGGTCGAACCCGCCGTTCGCGAAATGGTTCGACGACGGCAAGCTCAACGTCGCCTACAACTGCCTCGACCGTCACGTCGAAGCGGGCCTCGGCGACCGCGTCGCCCTGCTATGGGAGGGTGAGCCCGGCGACGAGCGCCGCATCACCTACGCCGAGCTGACCGAAGAGGTCAAGCGCGCCGCCAACGTGCTCACCGACCTCGGCATCGGGCAGGGCGACCGCGTGGCCATCTACCTGCCGATGATCCCCGAGGCGATCGTCTCGATGCTCGCCGTCGCCCGACTCGGCGCCATCCACTCGGTCGTGTTCGGCGGCTTCAGCGCCGACAGCCTGCGCTCGCGCATCGACGACGCCGGCGCGAAGGTCGTCATCACCGCCGACGGAGGCTACCGAAAGGGCAAGGTCTCGGCACTCAAGCCCGCCGTCGACCAGGCCCTCGCCGACCGCAACGGCGAAGGCGAGCAGCAGACCGTCGAGCACGTGCTCGTGGTCAAGCGCGGCGGCAACGACGTCGACTGGAACGACGAGCGCGACATCTGGTGGCACGACGCCGTTCCGGCCGCATCCGCCGAGCACGAGGCGCAGGCGTTCCCCTCGGAGAACCCGCTGTTCATCCTGTACACCTCGGGCACCACCGGCAAGCCGAAGGGGATTCTGCACACCTCCGGCGGGTACCTGACCCAGGCCGCCTACACCCACAAGTACGTCTTCGACCTGCATCCAGAGACCGACGTGTTCTGGTGCACGGCCGACATCGGCTGGGTCACCGGCCACAGCTACGTGACGTACGGACCGCTGGCGAACGGCGCCACCCAGGTGCTGTTCGAGGGCACCCCCGACTCGCCGCACCCCGGCCGCTGGTGGGAGCTGGTGCAGAAGTACGGCGTGACGATCCTGTACACCGCGCCGACCGCGATCCGCTCGTTCATGAAGCTCGGACGGCAGATCCCCCAGAAGTTCGACCTGTCGAGCCTGCGCCTGCTCGGCTCGGTGGGTGAGCCCATCAACCCCGAGGCCTGGATGTGGTACCGCGAGGTCATCGGCGCCGGCAAGACGCCCATCGTCGACACCTGGTGGCAGACCGAGACCGGCGCGATCATGGTCTCGCCCCTGCCCGGCATCACCGCCACCAAGCCCGGCTCGGCGCAGGTGCCGATCCCCGGCATCTCGATCGACGTGACCGATGATGACGGCAACGAGGTCGGCAACGGCAACGGCGGGCTGCTGGTGATCACCGAACCGTGGCCGAGCATGCTGCGCGGCATCTGGGGCGACCCCGAGCGGTTCAAGGAGACCTACTGGGAGAAGTTCGAAGACCAGGGCTACTACTTCGCCGGTGACGGCGCCCGCCTCGACGAGGACGGCGACCTGTGGCTGCTGGGCCGCGTCGACGACGTGATGAACGTCTCGGGGCACCGCCTCTCGACCACCGAGATCGAGTCGTCGCTGGTGGCGCACGAGGCCACCGCGGAGGCGGCCGTGGTCGGCGCGTCCGACGAGACGACAGGTCAGGCCGTCGTCGCGTTCGTGATCATCAAGCAGAGCTACCTCGACGCGCATTCACCCGAGGGCCTCACCGCCCTGCTGCGCTCGTGGGTGGGCGAGCAGATCGGACCGATCGCGCGTCCCCGCGACGTGTACATCGTGCCGGAGCTGCCGAAGACCCGCTCGGGCAAGATCATGCGGCGTCTGCTGCGTGACGTGGCCGAAGGCCGCGAGGTCGGCGATGTGACGACGCTGGCCGACACGCTCGTGATGAGCACGATCTCGAGCCAGGTCAAGTAGGCCTTCACCTTCGCCGAGGCCCCCTCTGCTCGTCGAGACCCCCTCGCAGTTGCGTAGCTGCGAGGGGGTCTCGATGTTGCGAGGGGGCCTCGGCGGAACCCGTCAGGCGAGGGTGAAGGTCACCTCGACCTCGACGGGCGCGTCCAGCGGCAGCACGGCGACGCCGACGGCGGCGCGCGCATGGGCGCCCGCCTCGGCGAAGATCTCGCCGAGCACCTCGCTGGCTCCGTTGATGACGCCGGGCTGGCCCGCGAAGGCGGGGTCGGATGCCACGAACCCGCCGACCCGCAGCACGCCGCCGATCCGGTCGACGCCGCCCGCAGCGGCCGCCGCCGCGGCGAGTGCGTTCAGCGCGCAGGTACGCGCGTAGGCCTTGGCATCCTCAGCATCCACCTCGGCGCCGACCTTGCCGGTCGCCGGAAGCGCGCCGCCTTCGAACGGGAGCTGACCCGACGTGTAGACGAGGTCGCCGTGCACGATGGCCGGCACGTACGCGGCCACGGGCGCGGCGACGGCGGGCAGCTCGATGCCGAGCTCCTGCAGACGGGCGGAGACGCTCACTGTGCTTCCCCTTCGAACTGACGCGATGCCTCCGCCGCGGCCGCAAGGCCGGCGTTGGCGGTGGAGTCCTGCGTGATCGGGCGCTTGAAGTAGGCGACGAGGCCGCCCTCGGGCCCCTGGATCACCTGCACGAGCTCCCAGCCCTGCTTGCCCCAGTTGTTGAGGATCGCCGCCGTGTTGTGGATCAGCAGCGGTGTGGTCAGATACTCCCACGTGGTCATGGCACTCCTGCGCGTCGGCGACCTCCGGCATCGGATGCCGGCGTCGAGGCTTCTATTCAGGGAATTCCCCTACCATCAAGCGTATGCCTCAAACGAAACGCACGGTGAAGGGTGTGCTCAGCGGCCTGCTGGGCCTGGTCGGCCTCAGCGTCGTCGCCGGAGTCCTGGCGACCGCCGCCGTCACCCCCGCCATCGCAGTCGCCGGTGTCAGCGGCTCACAGGCCATGACGCTGTTCGACAACCTGCCGAGCTATCTGAAGCCCACGGCACCGATGGCTCCGACGACGATCTACGGCAATGACAAGGACGGCAAGCCGTTCGAACTGGCGACGTTCTACGAGCAGAACCGCGTGCCGGTCACCTTCGACCAGGTGTCTCCGCTGCTGTACGACGCGGTGCTGTCGAGTGAGGACAAGAACTTCTACTCGCACGGCGGCGTGAACCTGCTGCAGACGATGAAGGCAGCGATCGAGAACTTCACCGGCGCCTCGTCGCGCGGTGCCTCGACGATCACGCAGCAGTACGTCAAGAACGCACTGATCCAGCAGTGCGAGCAGGGCGTCCCGCCCAACGCGCCCGACTACGACGAGCAGATGCAGGCATGCTTCACCGAGGCCGCGCAGGCCAAGGGCGCCGAGGGCATCGAGCGCAAACTGCAGGAGATGCGCTACGCGGTGCAGATCGAGAAGGACTACTCGAAGAACGAGATCCTGCTCGGCTACCTGAACGTGTCGAACTTCGGCGGCACCACCTACGGCATCGAGGCCGCCGCCAACCGCTACTTCGGCACGACCGCCGCCAAGCTCACCCTGGTGCAGGCGGCTGCCCTGGCCGGCATGGTTCAGGAGCCGAACCTGCTGCGCATCGACCGCCCCACCGAGGGCACCTGGTCGGAAGGCGAAGGCGAGTCGCTGGTCAGGCACAACACCAAGGAAGACGGCTACGCGACGACCAAGGACCGCCGCGACTACGTGCTCGGCCAGATGCTCGAGAACGGCCAGATCACCAAGGAGGAGCACGACGCGGCGGTCGCCACCCCGGTGGAGCCGCAAATCAAGCAGGCCACGCAGGGCTGTGCGGCCGCGGGCGACAACGCCTACTTCTGCCAGTACGTCAAGGCGGTCATGGAGGACGACGAGGCCTTCGGCGCCACCCCCGAGGAGCGACTCGAGAACCGGCTGCGCGGTGGACTGAAGATCTACACGTCGCTCGACATGCGGGTGCAGGGCCCGGCTGTGCAGGCCGTGCACGACCGTGTGCCCGCATCGATGCCGGGGATCCTCGTCGGCGGTGCCGGCGTCTCGATCGAGGCGACCACCGGACGCATCCTCGCAATCGCGCAGAACACCAGGTTCAGCGAGTCGGCGAACGCCAAGCTCGCCGAGGGCGAGTCCGCGCAGGTGTTCGCCGCGGACCGCGCCCACAACGGCTCGTCGGGCGGGTTCGAGACCGGATCGACGTACAAGCTGTTCACTCTGCTGCAGTGGCTGGAGGACGGTCGCTCGGTCAACGAGGTGCTCGACGGACGTGCGAGGGTGTACAGCCCGTTCACGCGATGCGGTGACAAGCTCACCAACACCGCCATGATCGAGAACTTCGCCAACGGCCGTGGCTCGGTCAGCAGCGTCCGCCGGTTCACGGCCGCGTCGCTGAACACCGGCTTCCTGGCGATGGCACAGCAGCTCGATCTGTGCGACATCAACAAGATGGCCAAGCGTCTCGGCGTGCACTACGGCGATATGGGGGATGTCACCACCGACGGCAACGCCCCGAACGATCCGTTCCCCACGGTGCTCGGCTCGAAGTCGATCGCTCCGATCCAGATGGCCGGCGCCTACGCGACGGTCGCCAACAAGGGCAAGTTCTGCGAGCCGCGCGTGATCGACAAGATCGTCGGCCAGGACGGCAAGGAGATGCCGCTGCCCGAGACCAGCTGCACCCAGGTGATCTCGCCCGAGGTCGCGGCGACCGCGGCGTTCGCACTGCGCGGTGTGATGGAGGGCGGCACCGGTTCAGGGGCGAACCCGTACGACGGTGTGCCGGTGATCGGCAAGACCGGTACCGCCGAGAAGTCGCACACCATGCTCGTCGAGTCGAGCACCAAGGTGACCACCGCGGTGTGGGTCGGAAACGTCAACGGTCGCGAGGACCTGGGAGACTTCAGTGCCTACGGCACCCGTCTCAACGACATCCGCTACCCGCTGGCGCGGGACCTTCAGCGCGCAGCCAACGCCGCGTACGGCGGCGACCGCTTCCCGGAGCCCGATCCCAACCTCACGCGCCGCGTGATGAAGGATCTGCCCGATGTCGTCGGCATGACGATCGAAGAGGCCGAGAAGACCCTCGAAGAGGCCGGCTTCTCGGTGCAGGTGGGCGACGAGGTGGACAGCACCCACCCCAAGGGCACCGTCGCTGAGCAGGACCCGGGTGCCGGCCGCGTGGCCGGCGGCACCACCGTGACCCTCAGCCCCAGCAGCGGGAAGGCTCCCGAGACCGAGGTCGGCACGGCCGTGCCGAACGTCGTGGGGGTGAAGTACGGGCCCGCCAAGGCTGCCCTCGAGGCGATGGGCTTCGAGGTCGACGACGAGGGATGCCGGGGCAACTCCGACATCTCGAGTCAGAATCCGCCCGCCGGCACCGCCGCGCCCGGCGGCACGACGATCACGCTGACGTGCGAGGGCGAGTAGGAATGACCGCTCGCCGCGGCGCGAACCCGGCCCTCATCGCGCTCGGCGCGGTGGGGGCCGTCGGCGTCGGCGCCGCGGTTTGGGGCATCGGCATCGAACGCTACCTGTTCACCGTGCGCGAGGTGACCGCCCCGGCCCTCGCGCCGGGAAGCGCCCCCGTGCGGGTGCTGCACGTGTCTGATGCGCACATGGCTCCGTGGCAGCACCGCAAGCAGGACTGGCTGGCATCGCTGATCGCGCTCGAACCGGATCTGATCGTCAACACGGGCGACAATCTGGGTCACCGGGACGCACTCGTGGGCATCCGACGCGCGTTCGCGCCGTTCGTGGGCATCCCGGGGGTCTTCGTGCACGGCTCGAACGACGTGCAGGCCCCCTCACCCCGCAACCCCTTCAAGTACTTCGCCGGTCCCTCGAGGACGCACGCCGTGTCGAACCTGCTCGACACGGAGGCAATGGACGCGTACTTCACCGACGAGCTCGGCTGGCACGGCCTGAACAACGCCGCGGCACGGCTGGAGGTCGCGGGGAACAGCATCGACTTCTTCGGCGTGAACGACGCGCATCGCGGCTGGGATCAGCTGGACACCCTGCCTGACGCTCTTGCGGCGCTGGGCTCGGCACCGGGCCGATCATCGCGCATCGGCGTGACGCACGCACCATATCAGCGAGTGATGAACGAGTTCGTCGACCTCGGTGCGGATGCCATCTTCGGCGGCCACACGCACGGCGGTCAGGTCTGCCTGCCCGGCTACGGCACGATCGTGGCGAACTGCGACATCCCGCTGAAGCAGGCCAAGGGTCTGAGCACGTGGTCGCACGGCGGCCGCACGGTGCCGCTGAACGTCAGCGCAGGCTGCGGACACTCGATCTACGCCCCCGTGCGCTTCGCCTGCCGCCCCGAGGCGACCCTGCTGACTCTGACGGCGCGCTCGGCCTGACGCGGGCACGCCCGGCGGACGGCATCGATTCGGCACCTGCCCACGAGGCATGTAGACTTGAACGGTTGCAATCACGGGGTGTGGCGCAGCTTGGTAGCGCGCTTCGTTCGGGACGAAGAGGCCGCAGGTTCAAATCCTGTCACCCCGACTCAATGCCGCGAGACCCCGCCCGGAGGGCGGGGTCTCGCGGCATTTCCGTCGGTGTTCCAGAGAGGCCCCACGGCGCGGAGGCTCCACGCGCCGCCCGCCTTCCCAGCGTGACGCACCTTCCCAACGAGCGGCGCGTGGAGTGCGCCGTGGGGAAGCACCCCGTCGCGACGTGTGCACCAGGCGAGGCGCGCCAGCGCCGAGCCGCCCCGTCCGCACGCGATGCGGCGAAGCCGCGAGCCCGCATCCACTCACTCCCAGCTCCCTCTCCTAAACTGGAGCCATCATGACTACCCCTCGCCTGGTCGCCTTCGACCTCGATGACACCCTCGCGCCGTCCAAGGGCCAGATCGACGACCGCATCGCCGACCTGCTGCGCGAGCTGCTGCGCCGGGTCGACGTGGCGATCATCTCGGGCGGCAACGAGGAGCAGTTCCGCAACCAGGTGATCGCCCGACTCACCATCCTCGACGACGTCGACCACAGCCGTCTGCACCTGCTGCCCACCTGCGGCACCCGCTACCTGCGCCACGACAGCACCGCCTACACGACCGTGTACGCGCACGATCTCTCCGACACCGAGAAGTCCGCCGCGCTCACCGCACTGCGCGAGGAAGCCGAGCGCCTCGGACTCTGGGAGAGTGAGACCTGGGGCGAGATCCTCGAGGACCGTGGATCGCAGATCACCTTCTCGGCCCTGGGCCAGCAGGCCCCGCGTGACGCGAAGCACGCCTGGGATCCGACCGGCGAGCGGCGCGCCGCTCTGAGGGACGCCGTGGCACCCCGCCTGCCCGGACTCGAGGTGCGCTCCGGAGGCTCGACCTCGATCGACATCACCCGCGCCGGGATCGACAAGGCGTACGGCATGACCCGGTTGGCCGAGCTCACCGGCATCCCCCTCGCCGACATGCTCTTCTACGGCGACCGTCTCGACGAGGGCGGCAACGACTACCCCGTGCTCGCGATCGGTGTGCCCTCCGTCGCCGTCGAAGGCTGGCAGGACACCGCCGACAAGCTCGACGCACTGCTGGCGACGCTGCCCGTTCCGGCCGCGCGCTGACAGCATCCGACCCGACCGCCGCCACAGCCCGAGAACAGGCGATGCGCCCCGGAGCAGGTCGATCTCGGAGAAACCGGCCTGCGTCGGAGCGGATCACCTGATCCGGGCGGACCCGCCCGGATCGTCAGCCGGCGACGACCTCCGCGGCCGCCCCGGCGACGGTGCCGCCGACCGGCACCAGGCGCGACAGCTGCGTGACGTGCTTCGGCTCGAGCTCGGCGAGCGACGACACCCCGAGCAGGCGCATCGTGCGCTCGATCTCGACCCGCAGGATCTCGATGGTGCGGTCTACGCCCTGCCGGCCGCCCGCCATCAGGCCGTACAGGTAAGCCCGGCCGATGAGGGTGAAGTCGGCGCCGAGGGCGACGGATGCCACGATGTCGGCGCCGTTCATGATGCCCGTGTCGACCATGACGGTGAAGTCATCGCCCACGGCCTTGCGCACGTGCGGCAGCAGACGGAAGGGAATCGGCGCCCGGTCGAGCTGGCGTCCGCCGTGGTTCGAGAGCACGATCCCGTCGACACCGGCGTCTCTCAGACGCACCGAGTCCTCGACGTTCTGCACGCCCTTGATGATGATCTTGCCGGGCCAGAGATCACGGATCACGGCAAGGTCGTCGTAGCTGATGGTCGGGTCCATCGCGGCGTCGAGCAGCTCGCCGACGGTGCCGCCCGTGGTGCTGAGCGAGGCGAACTCGAGCTTGGGGGTGGTGAGGAAGTCGTACCACCACCACGGGCGCGGAATGGCGTTGATGATCGTGCCGAGCGTGAGCTGCGGTGGGATGCTGAACCCGTTGCGCTTGTCGCGCAGGCGGGCCCCGGCGACCGGGGTGTCGACCGTGAACTGCAGGGTGTCGAAGCCCGCGGCGGCGGCGCGGCGCGTGAGCTCGTACGAGATCTCGCGATCGCGCATGACGTACAGCTGGAACCAGTTGCGTCCGGGGACCGGCCCCTGCGGCTCTCGAAGGGTGGCGGCCTTCACGCCCTCGATCGAGGTGGTGCCGAGCGTGGAGAGGGTGAACGGGATGCCCGCGGCAGCAGCCGCACCGGCGCCCGCCTCCTCACCCTCGGTCTGCATGAGACGCGTGAAGCCGGTGGGCGCGATGCCGAACGGCAGCGCCGACGGCCCGCCGAGGATCTCGACCGAGGTGTCGACCGTGGGAGCGGGGGCGAGGATGCCGGGGTGGAACTCCACGTCCTCGAACGCCTGACGTGCGCGCGCCAGCGACAGCTCGCCCTCGGCGGCGCCGTCGGTGTAGTCGAACGCGGCCTTGGGGGTGCGTCGCTTGGCGATGTCACGCAGATCGTAGATCGTCAGCGCGGCATCGAGTCGGCGCTTCCTGCCGTTGAACTCGGGCTTCTTGAACTTCATGAGCTCGAGCAGCTCGACCGGGTTGGGCACCTGGCGCTTGACCATCGGTGTTCCTCTCGTGTGGGCGGGCCCTTCGACAAGCTCAGGGACCCGGATTGCGGGCGGGCCTCGGGGACCCGGAGTGTGGGGTCAGTCGTTCTCGGTGAGCACCGCGCGGCGGTCGGGCACGAGTCCGGCGGCGGTGTAGTAGCCGGTGATGTGGGCCCGGATCAGGTGGCTCGCCGCATCCGCGTCGCCGGCGTCGATTGCGGTGACGATGTCCCGGTGTTCGGTGCGCAGGTGCGCGACCATACTCGTCCAGTCCTCGATCCGCGCCGACCCCTCGAGCACGTACGACTCGATGGAGGTGCGCAGACCCGCCATCATCGCCGTGATCACCGTGTTGCCGGAGGCCTCGGCGAGAGCGTAGTGCAATTGGGCGTCGAGGGCGAGGAACTCCGGCGCCGAGAGTCCGTCGTCGTCCATGGCATCGAGCAGCGCATGGACGGCATCCATGTCTCGCGCGGCGTCGGCGGCGAGTGCCGCTGCGACGGCGTCTTCGAGAACGAGTCTGGTCTGGACGACATCGGCCAGGGGGAATCCCTGCGCCGCGACCTGCAGTCGCAGCAGTGTCGACATGCCACCCGAGGGCGTCGCGATGACGATCGCGCCCGCCTGCGGCCCCGAGCCGGTGGCGGTGCGGATCAGTCCCATCACCTCGAGCACGCGCAGCGCCTCGCGCACGCTGGAGCGGCCGACGCCGAGGTCTGCGGCCAGGTCCCGTTCGGAGGGCAGCCGGTCGCCCGGCCCGAGGGTGCCGATCAGCAGGTCGTTCTCGATGCGCTCGAGCACCGTGCGCCACGCACGCTGGGTCGCGACAGTCTGCGGCATCCGTCCTCCTGTGGTCTGACCACAGGCTACCCGGTGTGGTCAGACCACGCAAACCGGCTCTCAGCCGAGGATTCCGCCGGACTCCTCCAGATAGCAGTTGCCACACAGCGACTCATAGGTCACCGCGGCGCCGTCGATCGCGACCTGGTCGCCGTCGAAGACGAACCGCCCGTCGATCAGCCGACCGTTGAACACCGCCTTGCGACCGCAGCGGCAGATGGTCTTCAGCTCCTCCAGCGAATGCGCGATCGCCAGCAGTCGCGCAGATCCGGGAAAGGCATGAGTGCGGAAGTCGTTGCGGATGCCGTAGGCCATCACCGGGATGCCGTCGAGAACCGCGATTCGGAACAGGTCGTCGATCTGGTCGGCCGACAGGAACTGTGCCTCATCGATCAGCAGGCACGCGACATCCTCGGGGTCGGAGGGCAGCAGCTCGTCAGCGCCCTCGTTGCGCACCTTCTCACGCTCGGCATGGAACAGGGCACGCGCGTCGTCGTTCTCGCCGATCAGGAAGTCGACCTCGCGGGTGACGCCCAGCCGGCTCTCGATCTGCGAGGCGCCCTTGGTGTCGATCTCGGGTTTGGCCAGCAGCACGCGCTGTCCGCGCTCCTCGTAGTTGTACGCGGCCTGCAGCAGCGCGGTCGACTTACCGGAGTTCATCGCGCCGTAGCGGAAGTACAGCTTCGCCACGGTCGCTCCGTCAGGCCGTGAGCGAGAGGGTGGATGCCGTCGCGTCCATCGACTGCTCGGCGGCGGCGGCATCGTCGTTGAGCTTCTCCCCCATCGTCGGGATCAGCTCACGCAGTGTGGGCTCCCAGCCGGCGTACTGCTCGGGGAAGCACCGCCTGAGCAGGCCCAGCATGATCGGAACGGCCGTCGACGCCCCCGGAGACGCACCCAGCAGACCGGCGATCGAGCCGTCCTCAGCGGCGACGACCTCGGTGCCGAACTGCAGGATGCCACCCTTCTCGGGGTCCTTCTTCATCACCTGGGCACGCTGACCGGCCTGGATCAGCGTCCAGTCGCCATCCTTCGCGGTCGGCATGAAGGTGCGCAGACTGTCGACCTTCTTGCGGTGGGTCTTCGCCAGCTCGCCCAGCAGGTACGTGATCAGGTCGGGGTTGGCGAACGCGACGCGCAGCATCGGCCACAGGTTGTGCCCGCGCACCTGGCCGACGATGTCGAACCAGGAGCCGTTCTTGAGGAACTTCGGGCTGAAGGTCGCGAACGGCCCGAACATCAGCGAGGCCTCGCCGTCGACGACGCGGGTGTCGAGGTGCGGCACCGACATCGGCGGGGCGCCGACGGATGCCTGCGAATACACCTTCGCCTTGTGCTGGCCGACGATCGCGGGGTCGGAGGTCTTCAGGAACTGTCCGCCGATCGGGAAGACGCCGTAGCCCTTGATCTCGGGGATACCCGAGCGCTGCAGCAGCTTGAGCGCCCAGCCGCCCGCCCCGACGAACACGAACCGCGCCTTGACCTGGCCGGGCGTGCGGCCGATGGTGTGACGGTACTTGAGCAGCCAGGTGCCGTCGGACTGCCGCTTGAGGCGACGCACCTCGTGATCGGTGCGCACCTGCACGCCCGAGGCAGCGAGGTGGTCGAAGAGCTGGTGGGTGAGCGCGCCGAAGTCGACGTCGGTGCCCGAAGGCACCCGGGTCGCGGCGAACGGCTCGCCCTTGCGGCGCTTCTGCATCAGCAGCGGCGCCCACTGGTTGATGACCCGTGAGTCCTCGCTGTACTCGATGCCATCGAACAGCGGCTGCTGCTTGAGCACCTCGTAGCGCGACTTGAGGAAGGCGACGTCCTTCTCACCGCGCACGAACGTCATGTGCGGGGTGCTGTTGATGAACGTGGATGGTCCGTCGAGCACACCGCGGTCGACCAGCGTCGACCAGAACTGGCGGCTCTGCTGGAACTGCTCGTTGATCGAGATCGCCTTGGCTGGGTCGAGAGACCCGTCCTTGCCCTGCGGCATGTAGTTCAGCTCGCACAGGGCCGCGTGACCGGTACCCGCGTTGTTCCACGGGTTCGAGCTCTCCTGCCCGACGTCGCTCAGTCGCTCATAGGCGACGATCTTCCAGTCCGGCTGCAATTCGCGCAGCAGGGTACCCAGTGTGGCGGACATGATGCCCCCACCGATCAGAACGACATCGACGGTTTCAGTCACCAGATCAGTCTAGCCGTCAGCATCCGACCGCTTCTCCGCGCGTCACGCGGTGACGGGCGCGAGACGCCGCGTGAGCTCCTCGGCGATCTGCACGGCGTTCAGCGCGGCACCCTTGCGCAGGTTGTCGTTGCTGATGAACAGCACCAGGCCCTTGCCCTCGGGGGCGGACTGGTCGGCGCGGATGCGTCCGACGAAGCTCGGGTCCTTGCCTGCCGCCTGCAGAGGGGTGGGAACCTCGTCGACGATGACGCCGGGAGCGGATGCCAGCACCTCGTAGGCCCGGGCGGGAGTGATGTCGTTCGCGAATTCGGCGTTGATCGACAGCGAGTGGCCGGTGAACACCGGCACGCGCACGCAGGTGCCCGCGACGCGGAGGTCGGGCAGACCGAGGATCTTGCGGCTCTCGTTGCGGAGCTTCTTCTCCTCATCGGTCTCGTTGTCGCCGTCGTCGACGACGGACCCCGCCAGCGGGATGACGTCGAACGCGATCGGGGCGACGTACTTCTCGGGCTGGGGGAAGTCGACCGATGATCCGTCGTGCACCAGGCGCAGCGTATCGCCCTGGGCGAGCACGCCCTCCACCTGGCCGAGCAGCTCCTGTGCCCCGGCCAGCCCCGACCCCGAGACGGCCTGATAGGTCGACACGATGAGTCGCTCAAGGCCGGCCTCGGCGTGCAGCGCCTTCAGCACCGGCATGGCCGCCATCGTGGTGCAGTTCGGGTTGGCGATGATGCCCTTGGGACGCTCGTCCATGGCATCCGGATTCACCTCGCTGACCACCAGCGGCACCTCGGGGTCCATGCGCCATGCGCTGGAGTTGTCGACCACGACGGCGCCGACGGCGGCGAACTTCGGCGCGTACGCGCGGCTCGCGGTCGCACCGGCGGAGAACAGCGCGATGTCGATGCCCGCGGCATCCGCCTTCTCGACGTCTTCGACGATCACGGTCTCGCCACCGTACTCGATCGCCGTGCCCGCGGAACGGGACGACGAGAACAGGCGCAGTTCGCGGATCGGGAACGCGCGCTCGGCGAGGATGTCGCGCATGACGGTGCCCACCTGGCCGGTGGCGCCGACGATCGCGATCGAGAATCCGGAATCGGAGATGCGGGTCATTGAATGGGTCCTTGGCGTCGAGACGGATACGCCAGGCTCAGCGCCCAGGATGCGGATGCTGCGCCTGGCGCCGGTGTCAGGGTTGCGGCGAGTCTACCCCGTCGCTGTCGGGTGGGGATGCTGTGCGTCAGCGGCCGGTGCCGGCGTGGACGATGGCCTCGATCTCGCTGTCGAGGCCATAGGCGCTGTGCACCGTGCGGGCGGCCTCGGCGAGATCGGAGCCGCGCAGCACGACCGAGATGCGGATCTCGGAGGTCGAGATCATCTCGATGTTGATGCCGCCGGCGCTGAGCGCCTCGAACAGGATCGCCGATACCCCCGAGTGGGTGCGCATGCCGGCGCCGACGACCGACAGCTTGCCGATCTGGTCGTCGTGCAGCAGGTTCTCGAAGCCGACGTCGCTCTGCTCGGCGGCCAGCGCCTTGATCGCGCTGGAGGCGTCGGCCTTCGGCAGGGTGAACGAGATATCGGTGCGACCGGTGGATGCGGCCGACACGTTCTGCACGATCATGTCGACGTTGGCGCCCGACTTCGCGACGATCTTGAAGATCTCGGCGGCCTTTCCAGGCACGTCTGGCACGCCTGCGACGGTGATCTTCGCCTGGCTCAGGTCTGTGGCGACGCCGGCGACGATGGGTTCTTCCATGGCTTCTCCCTCGGATGGGCGCGGGGCCTGCATGCCCTCGCCGAGAACATAGGTGCCCTCTGCCGACGAGAACGTCGAGCGGGCGTGGATGAGCACGCCGTGGCGACGCGCGTACTCGACGGCGCGGATGTACAGCACCTTGGCGCCGTTGGCCGCCAGCTCGAGCATCTCCTCGCTGGAGATCCGGTCGAGCTTGCGGGCACGCGGGATCACCCGCGGGTCGGCGGTGAAGATGCCGTCGACGTCGCTGTAGATCTCGCAGACATCGGCGTTGAGAGCCGCGGCCAGGGCGACGGCCGTGGTGTCGGAACCGCCGCGGCCGAGCGTGGTGATGTCGCGGGTGTCGCGGTTGAAACCCTGGAACCCGGCCACGATGACGATCGCGCCCTCGTCGAGCGCTTCGCGCAGGCGCACCGGGGTGACATCGACGATGCGTGCCTTGCCGTGGTGGGAATCGGTGATCATGCCGGCCTGGCTGCCGGTGAACGAGCGTGCTTCGAAGCCCATCGAATGGATGGTCATCGCCAGCAGCGCCATCGAGATGCGCTCACCGCTGGAGAGCAGCATGTCGAGTTCGCGGGGCGCGGGGATCGGCGCGACATCATGAGCGAGCTCGAGCAGCTCGTCGGTGGTGTCACCCATGGCGCTGACCGCCACGACGACGTCGTGTCCGGCACGACGGGTGTCGACGATGCGCTTGGCCACGCGCTTGATGCTCTCG
Organism: Microbacterium bandirmense; assembly: GCF_037204185.1. NCBI lineage: Bacteria > Bacillati > Actinomycetota > Actinomycetes > Micrococcales > Microbacteriaceae > Microbacterium > Microbacterium bandirmense. The sequence goes on from NZ_JBBDGM010000009.1 coordinate 99,664, forward strand.
GCGTCGGCGACGGACGAGCCGCCATACTTCTGCACGATCAGTGCCACTGATAACTCCCCGGGACTGCGGGCGGTTTCACCCACCAGCCATTGTACGGACGACGTCCATGCGCGATCACGCATGTGACGGCTCGCCGGCTCTACAGAGCGGGTGCCCGCGGCTTGAGACGGCCGCCGGTGGCGGCGAACCAGCATCCGATCAGCACGATCGGCAGCCCGATGATCAACCCCGGCGTCACCGGCTCGGCCAGGAACACGGTGCCGAGGATCAGCGCGACGATCGGGTTGACGTAGGTGAACAGCGGCGCGCGCACTGGCCCCACTTCGCGGATGAGCGCGAAGAAAGCGACGAAGGCGACGGCCGTGCAGATGATGCCGAGCAGCAGCAGCGACACCGTCGATCGCACGGTGGGCACCTCGTGCTGCGTGAGCAGCGCCGCGGGAAGATAGCCGATGCCGATCGCGAGCAGGGCGAGGGTGATCGTGCCGATCGAGGGAACGTCCGAGAGCTTGTGGGCGATCACGAACGGGGCGATCGCGTAGAGCAGCGCGGTGAGCAGGATCTCACCGATCGCGAACGCGCTCGCCCCGTCGCGCGGGAACAGTCCAGGCCCGGCGACGACGACCGCGACGCCCGCGAAGCCCAGCAGCAGCCCGCCCAGCCGGACAGGTGCGAGCGCCGAGCGGTCACCGCGCACGAGTGCGATGAGCACGGCGAACAGCGGGACGGTGGCGACCAGCAGCCCGGTCAGGCCCGAGGGCAGCTGCGTCTCGGCATGGCTGAGAAGCAGGAAGGGTCCCGCCATCTCGATGAGTCCGAACGCGAGCACCCAGGGCCAGTGCTTCCAGGCTGCTCTGAGCGCACCGGCGCGGATCGCGAACGGCAGCAGGACGAGCGCGCCGAGCAGCGTTCGCGCTGAGACGACGGCCGGCGGCGAGTACGAGGCGACCGCCTCTTTGATGAACAGGTAGGTGATGCCCCAGACGACCGCCATGACGGCGAACAGCAGCCAGCCCTTCCGGGTGAATCCCGGATGCTGGGTGATCACAGCCGTCGACGGCCTTCGAAGGCGCGCCCCAGCGTCACCTCGTCCGCGTACTCGAGATCGCCGCCGACGGGCAGGCCGGATGCCAGCCGTGAGACGGCGATGTCCATGCTGGTCAGCAGCCGGCTGAGGTAGCTGGCGGTGGCCTCGCCCTCGAGATTGGGGTTCGTGGCGAGGATGACCTCCTGCACGGTGCCGTCGGCCAGGCGGCTCATCAGCTGCGCGATGCGTAGATCGTCGGGTCCGATGCCGGCGATGGGGCTGATGGCTCCGCCGAGCACATGGTAGAGCCCACGGAACTCGCGGGTGCGCTCGATCGCCGCGACGTCCTTCGCGTCTTCGACCACGCAGATCAGCTCTGGGTTGCGGCGCGGGTCGCGGCAGATCGCGCAGCGGTCCTGCTCGGACACGTTGCCGCAGATCTCGCAGAATCGCACGCGTGCGCGCACCTCGGTGAGCAGTTCCGACAGCCGCGCGACGTCGAAGGACGGGGTCTGCAGGATGTGGAAGGCGATGCGCTGGGCGGATTTCGGTCCGATGCCGGGAAGCCGACCGAACTCGTCGATCAGCTCTTGGACGATGCCGTCGTACATCAGTTGAACCTCGTCGGGGGCTGATAGGGCTCTTCGCGCAGGAACTTCGCTCCGAGCACCTGGCGGATCACGGCCTCACCGCGGCGCTCGACGCCGTCGGGTGCGGAGCGCTGGGTGGCGGATGCCGGGACGGCAGCCTCAGCACGGCCGGTGGCCTGAGCCTGCCCTCGCGTCACCGGTTCGGTCTGAGGCGGTGATGCCTGAGGCGCCCGCGCCGGCCGGGATGCTTGCGGGCGCGCTGCCGGTGGACCGTCGTACAGCGGGTCGTAGGGCGGCTCGTCGTCGAACGGAGGGTGATCGTCGTACGGCGGCCGCTCGTCGTCGGGGAGCGGTGGCGCCTCGGCGGAGTCGACCCTGCCGTCAACGGGTGGCTGCGGTGCGGACGCCGCGGCTTCGACGTCGGCGGGTTCATCGTCGACGGGAAACTGGGGCTGTGTGGCGATCGGCGCGGGCGCCGTCTGCACGGAGGTGGGATCAGCGCGCGGGATCGGGGCGACGGCCCATTCGCTGACCGCGGCGGCGGACGGCCGCGACGCGGGGCGCGCGGAGTCGGATGCTGTCGCCCGGCCGACCGATTCGGGTTCGCTCATCGGGTTCGCCCAGCCCGCTGCCGGAGCGTCGTCACCGGCCGGCGATGGACCAGCGTCAGGGGAACCAGGACCCGAGGAACCAGGACCCGAGGAACCAGGACCCGAGGGACGGGGGCCCGACGGACCCGCGTCGACGCCACCCCCTCCCCCAGACGGAGGAAGCGGTGCCGGACGGTACTTGACGGTGACACCGAGCTCCTGCTCGATGGCGGTGCGCAGATGGTCGGATGTGCCGTTGCCCGGGGTGGTGCCCTTGAAGCGCGAGACATCGCTGGGACTCGAGAAGCCGACCGTGAGCACCTCGCTGTCGGTGTCGAAGGCGAGCGGCTGAATCGCCGTGGCCATCAACCACGAGGAGCGGCTGATGGATTCGAGACGCTTCAGGACCGCGGACCAGGATGCGGTGATCCGCTCGAATGTCACGGGTCCGCTCGTGGCAGGCGCAGGGGCATGGGCGGAGGAAGCCGTGTCACCGGCCTGCTGCTCGGCAGGCGACGCCGGCTGCTCTGGCATCGGCGCCGCAGTCGGCGCTGATGCGGGAGTGGGCGCAGACGCTGCGGTCGGCTCGGACGCTGTGGTCGGCTCGGACGCTGTGGTAGGAGCGGCAGGCTTCGTCGCCGGCGCCGTCGTCGGCGTCGGTGCGGCGGCCGCCGGCGCAGCACTCGGCGCCGGCGCAGCACTCGGCGCCGGCGTCGCAGAAGGCTTCGTCGCAGGAGAGACCGGCGCATCAGCATCCGAACTCGCGCCCGCGAGCACCCGCGCGACCATCAGCTCGAGGTGCAGGCGCGGCGACGTCGCGCCGGCCATGTCGTCGAGCGCCTGGCTGACAAGGTCAGCGGTGCGCGAGAGCCGGGTCGCGCCGAAGGCGCGCGCCTGCTGCTGCATGCGCTGCATCTCATCGGCAGGGATGCCGCGCAGCACGGCCGACGCGCCGTCACCCACGGCCTCGATCACGATGAGGTCGCGCAGTCGCTCGAGCAGGTCGTCGACGAAGCGCCTCGGATCCTGCCCGGTCTGCACGACGCGGTCGACCGCGGGGAACGCCGCGGCGGCATCGCTCGCAGCGAGCGCGTCGACGATCTCATCGAGCAGCGCCGCATGGGTGTACCCGAGCAGAGCGACCGCGCGCTCATAGGTGACCTTGCCGTCCTGAGACCCGGCGATCAGCTGATCGAGCAGCGACAGCGTGTCGCGCGGCGAGCCGCCGCCGGCCCGCACCACCAGCGCGAGAACCCCATCGTCGACCTGCACGCCCTCTTCGGCGCACAGCTTCTCGACGTACTCGAGCATCGCCGCGGGCGGCACCAGCCGGAACGGATAGTGGTGCGTGCGCGACCGGATCGTGCCGAGCACCTTCTCGGGCTCGGTGGTCGCGAAGATGAACTTCACGTGCGCGGGCGGCTCTTCGACCAGCTTCAGCAGAGCGTTGAAACCCTGCGGCGTGACCATGTGCGCCTCATCGAGGATGAAGATCTTGAACCGGTCGCGGCTGGGCGCGAACGTGGCGCGCTCGCGCAGGTCGCGCGCGTCGTCGACGCCGTTGTGGCTGGCCGCGTCGATCTCGACGACGTCGAGCGACCCGCCGCCCGAGCGCGAGAGCTCGACACAGCTCGGGCACACGCCGCACGGGGTGTCGGTCGGCCCTTCCGCGCAGTTCAGGCAGCGCGCCAGAATGCGGGCTGACGTGGTCTTTCCGCAGCCGCGCGGACCGGAGAACAGATACGCGTGCCCGACCCGGTCACCGCGCAGCGCGGTCATCAGAGGGTCAGTCACCTGGGACTGCCCGATCATCTCGCCGAAGGTCTCGGGCCGGTAGCGGCGGTAGAGGGCTGTCGTCACCCGTCCAGCCTACGGCGTGCCGCCGACGTTGCAGGCGGGAGTGCCGGCTCGGGTGACCGTCTCGGGCATGGGGATCAGTCCTCGTAGACCTCGAGGATCGGGATCGAGGTCGTCGTCACCGGCACGGATGCCGAGAGTCGCGTGCCGTCGTCACGGCGGGCATCCTCGAACTGGCGCAGCGTGGGGCGACCAGGACGCACCGGGCCCTGGCCGACGAGCGCGACGACGACCGGCTCCCCGACCGCCGCCCGGAGCGCGGAACCCCGCACCGTGAACTCGATCGGATCGCCGGAGCGCACCTCCAGGCGCAGCGCATCGCGCGTGACGGTGACGAGCATCTCGGAGCCGCGCCACTGCAGCGGATACGACAGCTCGGGCCAATCCGAGGGCAGGCGCGGATCGAAGCTGAGCTCGCCGTCGTGGTCGCGCATGCCACCGAAGCCACTCACCAGCGCGGTCCAGACCCCGCCGGCGGATGCCACGTGCACGCCGTCCGCGGCGTTGTGGTGCAGATCGGCGAGGTCGACGAACAGTGCGTGCTCGAAGTACTCCCTGGCGAGGTCCTGATACCCGACCTCGGCCGCCATGATCGACTGCACGACCGCAGACAGGGTCGAATCGCCCGTGGTCAGCGGGTCGTAATAGTCGAAGTCGGCCAGCTTCTCCTCGGCGGTGAAGTGGTTGCCCTGCAGGAACAGCGCCAGCACGACGTCGGCCTGCTTGAGCACCTGGAACCGGTAGATCACCAGCGGGTGGTAATGCAGCAGCAGCGGCCGCATGTTGGCCGGCGTGCCCTCGAGGTCCCACACCTCGCGCTCGAGGAAGAACGCATCCTGCGGGTGGATGCCGAGACCTTCGCTGTACGGGATGTGGATCGCCTCGGCGGCCCGCTCCCAGGCATCCGCCTCTCCCTCGTCGAGACCCGTGCGCTCGACGAGATCAGCGTAGGCGGCAGGGTCCGCCGCCTGCATCTCGCGGACGATCCGCGCGGCGAAGCGCAGGTTGTACCTGGCCATCACGTTCGTGAAGAGATTGTCATTGACGACGGTGGTGTACTCGTCGGGTCCGGTGACCCCGTGGATGTGGAAGGAACTGTCACCGTTCGTCCCGCGCCAGAATCCGAGGGTCGCCCACAGCCGCGCGGTCTCGACGGCGATGTCGGCGCCCTCGCGCAGCAGGAAGTCGAGGTCGCCGGTGGCCCGCACGTACTTGCCCAGGGCGAAGCTGACGTCGGCGTTGATGTGGTACTGCGCGGTGCCCGCGGCGTAATACGCCGATGCCTCCTCGCCGTTGATCGTGCGCCAGGGGAACAGCGCCCCGGCCTCGTTCAGCTGCGACGCCCGGCGCCGCGCCGCCGGCAGCATGAGCACCCGCGCGCGCAGCGCGTTCTTGGCCCACTGCGGCGACGTGTACGTGAGGAAGGGCATCACGTAGATCTCGGTGTCCCAGAAGTAGTGGCCGCTGTAGCCCGAGCCGGTCAGGCCCTTGGCCGGCACGCCCGTGCCGTCGGCCCGCGATGCCGCCTGCGCAAGCTGGAACAATCCCCAGCGGGTGGCCTGCTGCAGGTCGTCGTGCCCGGCGATGCGCACATCCGATCGCGCCCAGAACTCGGTGAGCCACGCCGACTGCGCCTGGAACAGGGCCTCCACGCCCTCCACGACGACGCGGTCCAGCGAACGACGGCAGCGGTCGACCAGCTCGCGGGCGGGCACGCCGCGCGAGCTGTGATAACTGACGATCTTGCTGATCCTGATCGGCACGCCGGCCTTCGCCTGCACGCGGAAGACGTTCTTGGCGATGTCGGGTTCGATCAGCGACCGGGCGCTGTAGTCGTTCTCGGTGTCGACGATGTGATCGGCGACCACGGCGACGGTCATCCCCGAATCGTTCACCCGGTACGACAGCGCCGAGCGCAGCCCGTCCTGCCAGTACTCGACCGGCTGCAGCACCCGCTCGGTGATCTTCTCGGCCTTGCGGGGGTCGAAGCCCTTGCGCTCGGACTTGGTCGCCATCGGGTCGCCCGCGTAGATGCCGGCGCCGTCCTGCCGGTTCAGCAGCTGGCAGCTGATCGTCACCGGGGCGTCGGCGTTCTCGACCGTGACTTCAAGTCGCAGCACCGCCAGATGCCGCTCATCGAAGCTCACCATCCGCTCATCGCGCATGCGCACCCGCTTGCCCGACGGCGTCACCCACACCACGTTGCGGGTCAGCACGCCGGTGCGCATGTCGAGCACCCGCGAGTACTCGTGCATCTCGGTCTCATCGAATGACAGCGGCTCGTCGTCGATGTAGACGCGCATCACCTTGGCGTCCGGTGCGTTGACGATCGTCTGCCCCACCTCGGCGAAGCCGAACGCCTGCTCGGCGTGCCGGATCGGCCAGGTCTCGTGCAGACCGTTGATGAACGTGCCGTGCTCGTGCGCTCCGCGCCCCTCGATGTGGTTGCCGCGCAGACCGAGGTAGCCGTTGGCGACGGTGAAGATCGTCTCGGCGACCCCCTCCTCGTCGTACTTCCTCTCGATCAGCCGCCAGGGGTCGACGGGGTAGCGTTCGCGATCAATCATTGTTCTCCAGCAGACGGGACAGGTCATCGACGATGTGGGTCGCACCGGCGGCGCGCAGGGTCTCGGGGCCGGCACCGCGGTCGACGCCGACCACGTCCGCGTAGCCGGCGGATGCCGCCGATGCGACGCCGGCGACGGCATCCTCAACGGCAACGGCAGCGGCGGGATCGACTCCCAGCATCCGAGCGCCCTCGCGGAACATGTCGGGGGCTGGTTTGGAGGCGAGGCTCTCGCGCTCGGCGACGACGCCGTCGACGACGATGCGGAAGAAGTCGCGGATGCCCGCGGTGCTCAGCACCTCTTCGGCGTTCTTCGAGCTCGACACCACACCCATCGGCACGGCCGCGTCGCGCAGGCTCTCCAGCAGCGCCAGCGAACCCGGGTACGGCGCGATGCCGCCGCTGCGCAAAGCGGCAGCGAAGGCGGCGTTCTTGCGGTTGCCGATGCCGCACACGGTCTCGGCCTCCGGCGGGTCGGTGACCTCGCCCCACGGGATCTCGACGTTGCGGCTGTGCAGCAGGCTGGCGACACCGTCGTACCGCTTCTTGCCGTCGACGTACGCGAAGTAGTCGGCGTCGGTGTACGGCTCGGTGATGCCCCAGCGGGCGAAGACCTCGTCGAAGACCTGCTGCCAGGCGCGCATGTGCACCTCGGCGGTCGGGGTCAGCACGCCGTCGAGATCGAACAGCACGCCGGGGACGCGGCGCAGATCAGGCAGCTCTTCGGGCACGGGATCTCCTCACTCGGGTGTGCAGGATCAAGCGTAGTGATGTCGGGCGCTGGTTCCGAAGGGGTTGCGCAGCTTGTCGGGCGTCGGAGTTCTCAGACGATCCTGCACACGTGCGGCGTGTCGCAGCTGCGATCGGGATGACACGCCGCTGTGCGGCGCAATGCTCTGAGATCTCCGACAGCAGCAGACGCGACGTTCAGACCGCGCTGAGCGTCTGACGGGCGATCTCGAGCTCTTCATCGGTCGGAACGACCAGCACGTCGACACGTGACGCGTCGGTCGAGATGCGGCGGATGCCGTGCGTGCGCTCGGCGTTGCGGTGCGGGTCGACCTCGACGCCGGCGAAGCCGAGGGTGGCCAGCGCGTCGGCGCGCACCGTCACGGCGTTCTCGCCGACACCGGCGGTGAACGAGATCACGTCCACTCCGCCGAGCTGGGCGATGTACGCCCCCGCGTACGCGCGCAGCCGGTGGATGTACACGTCGTAGGCGAGGGTGGCCGCCTCTTCACCGGCCGCGCGGCCGGCGAGGATGTCGCGCATGTCGCTGCGTCCCGCCAGCCCGAGCAGTCCGCTGCGCTTGTTGAGAAGCTCGTCGAGCTCGTTGACGCCGAGGCCCGCACGCCGTTCGAGGTGCAGCAGCACGGCGGGGTCGATGTCGCCGGTGCGCGTGCCCATGACCAGGCCTTCCAGCGGCGTGAAGCCCATCGACGTCTCGACCGACCGCCCGCCGTCGACGGCTGTGACGGATGCACCGTTGCCGAGATGGAAGATGAGCTGTCGGATGCTGTCGTTCGCCCGCCCGACGAACGCGGCGGCATGCTCGCTGACGTACTTGTGGCTCGTGCCGTGGAATCCGTAGCGGCGGATACGGTGTTCGTGGGCGACTGCCGCGTCGAGCGCGTAGGTGTACGCGGGGGGCTCGAGTGTCTGGTGGAACGCGGTGTCGAACACCGCCACGTGGGGCACCTCGCTGAACGCGGCCTTCGCCGCGCGGATCCCGGCGAGGTTGGCCGGATTGTGCAGCGGCGCGAGCACGATGAGGTCTTCGATGTTGATCTCGACCAGCGGCGTGATCACGGTGGGTTCGAAGAACCGCGCGCCGCCGTGCACGACCCGGTGGCCGATCGCCACCGGCGGGTGCTCGTCGAGCGACGGTCCGTGCTCGGCGAACAGCGCCAGCATCGCGGCGAACGCCTCGTCGTGGTCGGCGACCCGGCGCTCCTCCTCGTAGCGGGCCTCGAGGATGGTGGGCGCCGGCTCGCCGGGGGCGGCGACGGTGTGCACGGTGTGGCCGACGATCCCCACGGGCTGCCCGATCCGCTCGATCAGCCCACCGGCGAGCTCGACCTCGCGGGTCATGTCGATCAGGCTGTACTTCAGCGACGATGATCCGCTGTTGATGACGAGCACGTGACTCACGCCGATGCCTCCTGCGCCTGGATGGCGGTTATCGCCACGGTGTTGACGATGTCGTCGACCAGGGCGCCGCGGCTGAGGTCGTTGATCGGCCTGTTCAGCCCCTGCAGTACCGGGCCGATCGCGACGGCACCCGCCGAGCGCTGCACGGCCTTGTAGGTGTTGTTGCCGGTGTTCAGGTCGGGGAAGACGAACACGGTCGCGCGGCCTGCGACCGCCGAGTCGGGCAGCTTCGCCTTGGCAACCGCGGCGTCCGCTGCCGCGTCGTACTGGATAGGCCCCTCCACCGGCAGCTGCGGCTCTCGCTGACGCACGAGCGCGGTCGCCTCGCGCACCTTGTCGACGTCTGCCCCCGTGCCCGATTCGCCGGTGGAGTACGACAGCATCGCCACACGCGGCTCGATGCCGAACTGCCGTGCAGTGGCGGCCGACGAGATGGCGATGTCGGCGAGCTGGATGCTGGTGGGGTCGGGGATCACGGCGCAGTCGCCATAGACGAGCACCCGGTCGGCGAGCGCCATGAAGAAGACGCTTGAGACGACATCGACGCCGGGCTTGGTCTTGATGATCTCGAACGACGGGCGGATCGTGTGCGCGGTGGTGTGCGCGGCACCCGAGACCATGCCGTCGGCGAGGCCGAGGTGCACCATCATCGTGCCGAAGTACGACACGTCGGTGACGGTGTCGGCGGCCTGCTCGAGGGTGATGCCCTTGTGTGCGCGCAGGCGGGCGTACTCGACGGCGAAGCGCTCGACCAGCTCGGGGTCGGTGGGGCTGAGCACCTGGGCAGCCCCGATCTCGAGCCCGAGGGCCGCGGCGCGGGCGCGGATCTCGGTCTCGTCGCCCAGGATCGTGAGGTCGGCGACCTGCCGCGCGAGCAGGATGGCGGCGGCGCGGAGGATGCGGTCGTCGCCGCCCTCGGGCAGCACGATGCGCTTGCGCCGGCTGCGGGCCCGCTCGATCAGCCCGTACTCGAACATCAGCGGCGTGACCACGGTCGATTCAGCGAGCCCCATCTCGATCGTCAGCTCGGAGATGTCGACGTGCGTCTGGAACAGTGCGAGGGCGCTCTGATGACGCTGGGTGCTCTCGGCCGTCACCCTGCCGCGCGTGTTCATGATGCGCACGGCGGTGTCGTAGGTGCCGAGGTCGGTGGCGATGATCGGGATGCTGAGCTCGAAGCCGTCGATCAGCTGGAGGATCGGGTCGGGCAGCGGGAACGGCCCGTTCAGCACGATGCCGGCAAGGTCGGGGAAGGTGCCCGACGCCGCGGCGAGCAGGGTCGCCAGCAGGGTCTCGGTGCGGTCGGCGGCGATCACCACGACGGCACCCTCGGTGAGCCTGGGCAGCACGTTGACCATCGACATGCCTGCGATGACGATGCTGTACGCGTCGCGGCCCAGCAGCCCCTCGCCGCCGCGCACGAGAGTGCCGTCGACGGCCTGCAGGATGCCGCGCATGGATGGTGCGACGAGGGCACGGTCCTCGGGGATCGCCCACACCGGGGTGCGGGTGTCGTCGATGCGCTCGATGATCTCGGCGAGCGCGTCGGGCTCGGCGCGATTGACGATGATCGCGAACAGCTCGGCGCGCTCGGTGGCGATCTCGCTTCTGGCCAGCGCCGCCAGCTGCTGGATCTGGGCCGGCGTGCGAGCGGTGGTGGTGCCGAGCTGCTCGGCCTGGTTCTGCCGGTCGCGGCCCGAGAGCACCAGCAGCATCGGCACGCCCAGGTTCGCGGCGACGCGCGCGTTGTAGCCGAGCTCGGCGGGGCTGGCGACGTCGGTGTAGTCGCTGCCGATCACGACCACGGCATCGCACTGCGCCTCGACGGCTTTGAACCGGGCGACGATCGTGCCGAGGGCCGCATCAGGATCACGACGGACATCGTCGTAGCTGACCCCGATGCACTCGTCGTAATCAAGATGCACGCCGTCGTGCGCGAGCAGCAATTCGAGCACGAAGTCACGCTCGTCGGTGGATCGCGCCACCGGCCGGAACACCCCTACGCGCTCTGACACGCGCATCAGCGCATCGAGCACGCCCAGCGCGATCGTCGACTTGCCGGTGTGCCCTTCGGCCGAGGTGATGTAGATGCTGCGTGCCACTCGGCCAGCCTAGGCGCTGGCCTTGTCAGCTGCCGCGTTGGCCGCTGTTTGATCGCGCCTGGTACTGCTGGATAACTTCCAGTTAACTGGAATAACCGCTAGATTAGTGGCCATAGGAGGCACTGACATGGCCTACAGCATCGACCGACAGCGATCGACCTTCGGTGAGCACCTGCGAGCGTGGCGGATGGTGCAGGGATTGACCGCACAGCAGGTCAGCGAACGCGCAGACATCTCCCTCACCACGCTGCGCAATCTGGAAAGGGGCGACGGCGGCGTTCGCCTGGAGACCGTGCTGCAGGTCGCCCGCGCCCTAGGAGTCCTCGACTCACTGGTGGAGAGCATCGACCCCCTGCGCACGGACCTCGGTCGGGCCCGCTCCGACCTCATCCACCGGAAGCGCGTGCGATGACCGACATCATCGTGCATGTCGACCGCCGCGGAGAGTCCGTTGTCGCAGGAACCGCCCACTTCACTCGTGAGCGCCGAGGCGTGACGACGACGTTCACCTACGACTCCGCTTATCTGTCAGGGGCCGGCAACCAGCCAATCGATCCTGGACTGCCGCTGTTCTCCGGCAACCAGTACCTGTCACGCCTCCCCGGGACGTTCGGCGACAGCGCGCCGGATCGGTGGGGGCGGAATCTCCTCACTCGCAGAGAGCGCCAGCTCGCCGCCGACGAAGGTCGGACAGCACGGTCGTTCGATGACGTCGACTTCCTCCTCGGAGTCAACGACGAGACACGTCAGGGCGCTCTGCGCTACTCGCGTCCTGGCAGTGACGTGATGCTCTCACCCCGAACTGATGTGCCTCGGCTCGTCGAGCTGCCGGCACTCCTGCGCGCGAGCGACGAGGTCACCGCCGATGGCGAGGATGTGACTGCGTACAAGAAGCTCCTCGCAGCCGGGACGGCGTCGCTGGGCGGAGCGCGTCCGAAAGCCGCTGTGCAGCTGGCCGACGGCACCCTGGGCATCGCGAAGTTCCCACACCCAGAGGATCGGCTGGACGTCATGGCCTGGGAGTGCATCGTTCTCGACCTCGCCGAGCGGGCCGGGATCGGCACGCCGAGCCGTCGGCTGGTGAAGATTGGAGGGCGCCACGTCCTACTGCTTTCCCGTTTCGATCGTTCCTCGGCGACCGGCGAGGTGCAGCGCATCGGCTATATGAGTGCGATGACGATGCTGGAGGCGACGGATGGCACGTCGGGTGACTATGCCGACGTCGCGGAACGTCTCGCGGATTTCTCCGCGGCTCTACGCGCGGACCGTCGAGAACTCTTCGACCGGGTCGTGCTGAGTGTCGCGGTGCACAATACCGACGACCACTTGCGCAACCACGGCTTCCTCGAAGCCCCGGGCGGTTGGCGAATGAGCCCCGCCTTCGACGTGAACCCGAATCCCGATCTCGCCGCAGAGCGTTCCACGTCCATCGCCGGCGCCACCGGCGCCGATGACGAGGCGGACGGTGTGCGTCAGTTCGCCACCGAGTCGGGGATCGCGGGCGAGGAGGCTGCGGAACGGGTCACGCGCGTATTGAAGGCGGTGGAGAGCTGGCGTGACCTCGCTGCCCACTATGGAGTCCCGCAATCGGAACAGCGTTTCGTCGGGGAAGCGATCGACGACCGCGTCTCGCACCTGCACTCAGCCGTCGAGATAGTGCCCGCCGGCACCGACTAGCCGCCCGGGCACTCCCCCGACAGCGCGTCGACGACCATGGCCGCATCGTCCTCGAACCGTGCGTAGTGCTCGCGATCGGCGTTGATCTGCACGCGGTGGATGGCGTGCGAGGGCTCGAGGTGCTGCCAGTCGGGTAGGCGCGCAAGGCGGGCGAAGAACTTGCCGGCGGCTGTCGCCGGATCCATCCGCTGCTCGACGCTCCCCCACCAGTCCTGCTGCTGGAACAGTCCGATGCTCGAGGTGCGGGAGCCGTCGGGGTTGGTGACGCCCGAGGTCTCCCAGTCGCCGTAGTCGATGTTGCGCAGTGAGCTCTCGCCCATCGCGGCCATCACCCCGACGATCTGCCCGTCGCGCGCGAAGCCCATGCCCTCCGCAGTGCGGATGATGATCGCCGCGTTCTCGAGCTGCTCGCGCTGCCAACCGCCGACACCCGAGGCCGGAAAGGTCTGCGGTTCAGCGACGCAGTACTCCTGCGGAGGCTGCAAGGTCAGCATCCGGATTCCCGCCAGCAGGGCCGATGCGACGATGGCGGCGGATGCTGTGATGCCGGCGATCTTCAGCATCCGACGTCTCTGCCGTCGTCGCGCCGCGCGGCGACGCAGCTTCGCGGCGCGGGTGCGCCGCTCACTCACGCGATCCGACCGCCCTGCGGGGAATGAACACGGTGAGCCCGCCGCCGATCGCGCCGAACAGGTGCGCCTGCCACGACACTCCGCTGTGCACCCCGAAGATGCCGGTGAACATCGATGTGCCGTACAGCACGACGACGATCACGGCGATCGCCGCGTAGGCGAAGCGGTGGGCGAGGCGACCCGGTGCGAAGATGCGCATCACGACGTAGCCGAAGTACCCGAAGACGAGCACCGACGAGCCCACCGTCAGTGTTCCCGGTGCGTTCACCAGCCATGTGCCCGCGCCGCCGACCAGCGCGATCACGGCGGTGACCAGCCAGAAGCGCTTCGCGCCCTCGACGGCGACCAGGCAGCCGAGTACGAGGAACGGCACCGAGTTCGCGATCAGATGCGCCCAGCCGGCGTGCAGCATCGGCCCCAGCACGATCCCCTGCAGGCTGCCGAGGTCCCACGACCGCAGACCCCAGCCGACGAATGTGCCCGGCAGCACGGCATCGGCGAGCTGGATCGCCCACATCAGAGCGAGCAACGCGACCGGCGCGAGGAACCGCGCGAACGACGAGGTGCGCTGCGCGGGAGCGGAGGATGCTGTCACAGGACGATCATCGCAGGGCATCCGGTGAACAAGCCGAGATCGGCGCGCCCGATGCTTCCCGGAGACGGGAAAGTAAAAGACCCTCCGCGCACCCGACAGAGCCCGGTTACCCTTGCTACGTTTCCGTCCTGGGGGAATTGGCCTGGGTGTCGTCACGCGGAGAGCCGTCGATCAGTCTAGCTGATGTCGATGCCCGTTTCGTCTCGCTGCGCTCGCTCAACGACCGGGGATGGCCGCCTCCGGGCATCCGATCCCGGGATACGATCGACACACGCACCGTCGCGCACGAGAGGCACCGCATGCACGAGAACGACCCGTCGATCACCGCCGAGCAGTTCGCCGAGCACACGTCACGCATCATCACCTCCGTGTCGTCCGTGATCGACGGCAAGCCCGAGGCCGTGCGCAGCGCGCTGATCTGCCTGCTCGCCGAGGGGCATCTGCTCATCGAGGACGTGCCCGGCGTCGGCAAGACGATGCTCGCGCGTGCGCTCGCGGCGAGCGTGGATGCCACCGTGCGGCGCATCCAGTTCACCCCCGACCTGCTGCCGGGCGATGTCACCGGCGTCGCCGTGTACGACCCGGTCGCTCGGGAGTTCGAGTTCAAGCGCGGCGCGATCTTCGCGCACATCGTCATCGCGGATGAGATCAACCGCGCCTCGCCGAAGACCCAGTCGGCGCTGCTGGAGGCGATGGAGGAGCAGCAGGTCACCGTCGACGGCGCGACGCACCGGCTGCCCGAACCGTTCCTCGTCGTCGCGACGCAGAACCCGCTCGAGATGGAGGGCACGTATCCGCTGCCCGAGGCGCAGCGCGACCGCTTCATGATGCGCATCTCGATGGGCTATCCGGATGCCGCGGCCGAGACGCTCATGCTGCGCCAGCGCGAGACCTCCAACCCGCTCTCGGCGATCTCCCCGGTGACCGACGCGGCGACCGTGCAGCAGCTGATCGCGTGGGCGCGACGCGTGCACGTCGCCGAATCACTCGAGGAGTACGCCGTCGGGCTGGCACAGGCCACCCGCATGGATCCGAGCCTGCACCTGGGCGCGAGTCCGCGCGCGACCCTTCAGCTCGTGCGCGCGGCGAAGGTCGCGGCCGCCCTGGACGGACGCGACTACATCGTGCCCGACGATCTGGCCGACCTGGTGATCCCGGTGTTCGCCCACCGCCTGCTCGCCGCGCGTGGCGTGCATCGCGCCGGCGCCCAGCCGGTCGAGGCGGCGCTGGCCCAGATCATCGCGCGCGTGCCGGTGCCGTTCGCCGGCGCACGCGTCTGAACCGAGGCTGATCATGAAGCGCCGGCCGCTGACCGCACGGGGATGGGGATGCCTGCTCATCGGCATCCTGCTCAGTGTCGCCGCGAACGTCATCGGTGCGCGACCGCTGCTCTACCTCGGCGTGCTTCTGATCCTGCTGCCGCTGATCTCGATGCTGTTCGCGCACCTGCCCCGGCGGCGCGGCCAGGTGACCCGGGTGATCTCGACCGACCTGCTGGCCGTCGGTGAGACGTCAGGGGTGAGTGTGCGGTTCGATCTCTACGCGCCCGGCATCCCGCACGGCACCTGGCACGACACCCTGCCCGACGCCGTGCTCGGCGACGCCAGCGGCCCCTATCCGTCGGAATCCTCACTGCTTCGCTACCAGCTCGAGGGGGTGCGCCGGGGCATCTCGACGCTCGGCCCCCTGCGCCTGCGCACCGTCGACGCGTTCGGGCTCGCCCAGCGCGAGCAGGAGTTCGGCGAGACCCGCACGATCACGATCGTGCCGCAGGTGCTGACCCTCGCGCCGCTGCCGACCAGGGTGGGTGCGGCCGGCGGCACAGCGCAGACCCGCTCCAGCCGGCTCGGCCAGGGGGCGGACAACCTCATCCCCCGCCCGTACACCTCGGGCGACTCGCGCCGTCGCATCCACTGGCGGGCGACCGCGCACCGCGGCGATCTGATGGTGCGGCAGGAGGAAGAGGAGGCCAGTCCCGACGCGGTCGTCGTGCTCGATCGCGCGGCGAGCCGCTGGGCGCGTCCCGGCGCTGGGCCGGACCCTGCTTTCGAAGCGGCTGTGACGCTGTGCGCCTCGGCAGCGCTGCGGTTCGTGCAGGACGGTTACAGCGTCGACGTCGTCGACAGCGCGGGCGGTCTGCTGGGCGCGCTGCGCGGTCACGAGGACGACCGCGACGGCCTGATGGTCGCGCTGGCCACCGTCGCACCGCGCGGTGAGCCGCGTGACCTGCGCGCCGTGGTGGGCGGCACTCCCCCTGGTCCGCTGGTCATGATCACCGGGTACATCGACGAAGCGGATGCGACGCACCTGAGCACCGCCGGCGCGGCGGCGCCCATGCTGTTCGCCGCCGGCGCCGATCCCGCGGCGCTCGGGGCCGCCGCCGCGCACGGCTGGAACACCGCACCGCTCACCTCGGTGGACGCGCTGGCGGAAGCGTGGTCGGATGCCCTTCCGCAGGCGGAGAGGCATCATGTTTGACTCGGCGAAGCGCAAGCCTCAGCCCGGTGCCCGCACGGGCTCGGACGCCGACGGCGTGCGCCGGAGCCCTGCGGCCTCGGGATTCCTCGCGGCTGCCGCGACTCTGGTGGCGATGTGGCCGTACACGGGCGTGATCGCCCCGGGCATGTGGACGTTCGTCGTGGTCGCCGTGATCGTCGTCGTCGCTCTCACCGGCATCGCCGGACGCGTGCTGTTCGGGCGGCTGCGCGACAGCATCCGAGATCTGCTCACCCTCGCGCTGCAGCTGGTCGCGACGGTCGCGGCGTGCACCGCCATGCTGGCGAGCGAGACGGCTCTGCTGGGGGTCATCCCCACCGAGACCTCGGTGCGACTGATCGGGCTGCGCCTGTCGCAGGCGATCGAGGAGATCGCCACGGGGGTCGCGCCGATCGCGGCATCCGTGCCGCTCGCCACGGCGCTGGGTCTGCTCTTCGGCGTCGTCGCGATCCTCGTCGACCAGCTGCTCGCGCACCGCCTGATCGTGCTGTCGGTGCTGTTCACCTCGCTGATGGGTGTGCTGCCGATGCTGGTGTCGTTCGGCGCTCTGAACGTGGCGTGGTTCCTGATGCAGTCGATCATGATCCTGTTGCTGCTGCGGTTCGGCGCACGTCGCGATCCGCGCGCACCGCGACGGACCTCCGCGTGGGTCGCGAGCACGATCGGGGTGTCGGCGATCGCGCTGACGATCGTGGCGACGCCCGCACTGCCGCTGTCGTCGGCGCTGCCGGGCACCGGGCCGCTGCTGACCGTGCGGGCCGATCTCAGACTGGGCGACGACCTGCGCCGGCCGGAGGGAGTCGAGGCGCTCACCCTGGTGACGTCGGCGGCGACGCCGCCGTATCTGCGGCTCGCGACGCTGTCGCGCTTCGACGGAGAGGTGTGGC
Source organism: Microbacterium bandirmense (assembly GCF_037204185.1). NCBI lineage: Bacteria > Bacillati > Actinomycetota > Actinomycetes > Micrococcales > Microbacteriaceae > Microbacterium > Microbacterium bandirmense. The sequence continues at coordinate 116,834 of NZ_JBBDGM010000009.1, forward strand.
GACCCGACCGCTCGGACCTGCAGCCGCTCGAGCAGGGTTTCGGCGAGCGCGAGTGGGGTGAGGCGATCGAGACGGTCGAGCGACAGGTGTCGATCCGGGTGCTCAGCGTCTCGAGCGACCGGCTGCCGGTGCCGTACGCCGCCGAGCGGGTGTCGGGTGTGGAAGACGGCTGGCTGTCGATGCCGTTCAACCGCACCATCGTCAGTCGCACACAGGATGCCGCCGGCGCGGACTACACAGTGCGCACGGCGACCGCGGCGCCGACGCTCGAGCAGATCCGCCGCGCATCGGCATCCTCGAGCGGACGCACCGCGCGGCCCGCCGAGGATCTTCCCCCGATCATCGCCGAGACGGCGCGCGAGGTGACCGCCGACGCCGACACGGACTACGACCGGCTGCTCGCGCTGCAGGACTGGTTCCGCAGCGAGTTCAGCTACTCGCTCGACGCGCCCGTCGAGGAGGGCTTCGACGGCACGGGGGCGGATGCCGTGGCCACGTTCCTGGAGCAGCGCACCGGCTACTGCGTGCACTTCGCCGGCGCGTTCGCGCTGATGGCGCAGAGCCTCGACATGCCGGTGCGGATCGTCGTCGGCTATCTGCCGGGCACGGCGACCGACCAGAAGCGCGATGACGACATCGTCTACTCGGTCTCGAGCGATCAGCTGCACTCGTGGCCCGAGGTGTACTTCGCAGGCATCGGCTGGGTGCCGTTCGAGCCGACGGCCACGCTCGGCGTGCCGACGGACTTCATCTCGGAGGCCTCCGGCGGCGGCAGCGGCGACGCGCCGGATGCGCCGACGCCGTCCACCGCGCCCAGCGCCGCACCATCGGATGCCCCGACCGGCGGTCCCGACCGGCTCGACGAGCAGTCGATCGACGGCCAGCAGCTGCAGACCCTCGACCCGACACCGGTCGTGCTGACGGTGCTCGGTGCGCTGCTGGTGGCCCTGCTCCCGGCGCTGGTCCGGATGGTGCGTCGGATGCTGCGCCTGGGCCGTGCACGAGGCGGAGACGCCATGGCGGCGTGGCACGAGCTCACCGACACGCTGGTCGACCTCGGAATGCCCGTGCACGACGCCGACACGGCCCGCACGCGGGCGGACGAGCTGATCTCGGTGCGCGGTGCCGATGCGGATGCGATGCGGATGCTGGTGGGCGCCGTCGAGCGGCGCAGCTACGCGCAGACGGCGACCCTCGATGGTGACCTGTCGGCACCGCTGCGCACTGTGCTGAAGAACCTCGAGAGCGGCGTGGACGGACGGCGTCGGGTGGCGGCGCGGCTGCTGCCGGCATCGCTGTTCCGGCGGATCCGGACAGCGCCGCGCTGAGGCTCAGCGCGGCTGAGGTGCGTGCTCGTCGCAGGGTACGGTGTCGCAGGTCTCACAGACGACGAACTGTCGGCGGCACGACGGGTCGGGGCAGTTCGCGGTGCGCTTGGTGCCCTGCCCGCATCCGGCGCACTCGCCGATCACGGCGGCATGGTCGGAGAAGTCGACCGAGCCGCGCTTGTCGAACACGTACAGCGATCCCTCCCACAGCCCGTCGTCGCCGTAGGTCTCGCCGTAGCGCGCGATGCCGCCGTCGAGCTGATACACCTCGCCGAAGCCTCGCGAGACCATCAGGCTCGACAGCACCTCGCAGCGGATGCCGCCGGTGCAGTACGTGACGACGGGCTTGCCCTTGAGGTCGTCGAAGGTGCCGGAGTCGAGCAGGCCGACGAAGTCGCGAGTGGTGTCGGTGTCGGGTACGACGGCGTTGCGGAAGCGTCCGATCTCGGCCTCGAGCGCGTTGCGCCCGTCGAAGAAGACCACCTCGTCACCGCGCTCGGCCATCAGCTCGTGCAGCTGTCCGGGGCTCAAACGGGATCCGCCGCCCACGACACCGTGCTCGTCGACGCGCAGCTCGCCGGGAGCACCGAACGAGACGATCTCGTCGCGCACTTTCACGCTGAGCTTGGGGAAGTCGACGCTGTAACCGTCGGCGTCGATGCCCGTGCCCTCGCTCCACTTGATGTCGGCGTCCTTGAACGCCGGGTAGTCGCGGAAGCGCCGCAGCCACTTCTTCACTGCGGGAAGGTCGCCGCCGAGCGTGCCGTTGATTCCGTGCTCGGAGATCAGGATGCGACCGCGCAGTTGCAGCGACTCGCACAGGTCGCGCTGCCACAGCCGGATCGCATCGGGATCCGCCAGCGGCGCGAACGCGTAGAACAGCACGATCTTGGGGGTGGGCACCAGGAGATTCTACGTGGCGCGCGCAGGGCGGGGCCTGGTCGTTCGTGAGCTGACGGCGCATCGGATAGGATGGACAGGTTGTTCCCTGGTGACGTGTCCGAGCGGCCGAAGGAGCACGCTTGGAAAGCGTGTGTTGTGCAAGCAACCGAGGGTTCGAATCCCTCCGTCACCGCCGAATCGTCGAGGGCCTCCGCGAAGCGGAGGCCCTCGTTGTCTCTGCAGCGTCACCGTGCTCATGAGTACACGGGCGGTGCTTCACGACGCGGGGCCGGAGGCGCGGCATCCAACGCGCGCAGCACCCGCTCGAGCGACTCACGCAGCTCGGAGCGCTCGGGCTCGGGAAAGTCGGTGGCGAACTCGACGCCTGCGGGTATGTAGAGCATCCCGTACAGGGCCTCGCGCCAGTCGCCACCGCCGATCGGCCATCGGGTGCTTCCGTCGTCTTCCGCAGTCGCTCCCTGCGCCCAGACTCCGAAGTGCTGCTCCATCGGCTCGAGCGGCAGCTCCATGACGACGTCCGCCTCGATTCTCTGCGGCGACCACGACGTGGCGAGGAGGATGCGCTCCGCGACATCCTCGTCACTGATCTCTCTCGGGGTGAAGAGCACCCGCGTGTGCTCGACGGCGTCGATGCGGTTCACGCGGAAGGTACGCCAGTCGTCGCGATCGAGGTCCCACCCCAGCAGGTACCACTTGCGGGCGGCGGGTGAGAGCACCTGCGGCTCGACGCGGCGGATGCTGCGTACTCCCGCCGCATCCGTGTAGCGCAGCCGCACCCGCTCGCCGTCGCGGGCGGCGAGCGCGAGCTCACCCAAGACGACCGGTGACACTGCCGTTCCCTGCCCGGGTCCCGCCGGATGCACGGCGGAGGCGAGCGCGTTCACCCGCCGGCGCAGCACAGCCGGCAGCACCTGCTCCAGCTTCGCGAGGGCCGTGAGCGAGACCTCCGGTCCGCCGACGAGCTGCTGAGCCGCTGCGACCCGCAGGCCGACCGCCATCATGACGGCTTCATCGTCGGTCAGCAGCAGCGGCGGTACCGCACTGCCCGCCTCGAGCCGGTATCCCCCGGCGACGCCCGGCGCGGATTCGACCCGGTAGCCCAGTTCGCGCAGACGGTCGACGTCGCGACGCACCGTGCGCTCGGTGACGGAGAGGCGTCTGGCGAGTTCCGCGCCCGACCAGTGCCGGTGCGTCTGCAACAGGTTGAGCAGGGCGAGCGCGCGGGAGGTCGTGTCGGTCATGTCTTCAAGATTGCCTGATCATGAGGACAGAATGTGTCCGCATTGGTTTCTACCATCGGGTCATGGCACACGAACACATCATCGAAGCCGAAGGCCTGACCAAGGTCTTCACCGTCAAGAAGGCCCGCGTGGCCGCCGTGACCGACCTGACGTTCGCCGCGAAGCGGGGCGAACTGGTCGCGTTCCTCGGTCCGAACGGCGCCGGCAAGTCGACCAGCCTGCGCATGCTCACCACTCTCATTCCCGCCACCTCCGGTACGGCTCGTGTGGTCGGTCATGACATCCGCACGGATGCCGCGGGCGTGCGCGCTCGAATCGGCTACGTCGGGCAGCTCACCAGCGGCAGCTTCGCGCAGCGTGTGCGCGACGAACTGCTCAGTCAGGGCGCCTTCTACGGGATGTCGGCGAAGGACAGCATCCGCCGCGCCGATGAGCTCATCGAATCGCTCGACCTCGCGGACTTCGCCACCAGATCGGTGCAGCAGCTCAGCGGCGGCCAGAAACGCCGCCTCGACATCGCACTCGGGCTGATGCACGCGCCGCCGCTGCTCTTCCTCGACGAGCCGTCGACGGGTCTCGACCCGCAGAGCAGGGCGAACCTGTGGGATCACATCCTTCAGCTGCGCCGCGAGCACGGCACCACCATCTTCCTCACGACCCACTATCTGGAAGAGGCGGACCGCTACGCCGAACGCGTCATGGTCATGGACCGCGGTCGCATCATCGCGGATGACGATGCCGACGCGCTGAAGGCGACGCTCGCGGGCGATGTGCTGACCTTCGGATTCGCGGACGCCGCGCAGGCGGCCGCTGCGCAGCCGCTCGTCGCCCGGCTCACGCCCCGCGAGGTCACGCTCGAGGGCGCGTCGCTGTCGCTGGCCGTTCCCCATGGCGATCGCCTGCTGCCCGCCATCATCAAGGAGCTGGACGCCGCGGGAATCGCCGTGCTCAGCGCAACCGGCGTGCCGCCGACGCTGGACGACGTCTTCCTCGCCCTCACCGGACGCACCCTGCGCGACGCAGGGGAAGGCACCGAACCCGGAACGCCCGCCGCGGACGACACCGGCACCGTCGCATCCGACGACGCCGACCGCACCACCGAGACCGAGTCCCAGACAGGAGCACTCCGATGACCACCGACACGCTCGTGCGCGCCAACTTGGTGCGCGACACCCGCAATGTGCTCGTGCGCGAGCTCAAACCAACCCTTCGCGACCCGTTCACCCAGATCTTCAGCCTTCTGCAGCCGCTGGTGTTCCTCGGTCTGTTCGCCCCGCTGCTCGTCGGCGGCTCCGGCCAATCGGCCGCCGAGACCCTGCAGTGGTTCGTACCCGGCGTGCTCGTCATGATCGTGCTGTTCGGCACCGGAGCGACCGGTTCGAATCTGCAGTACGAGATGATGACCGGCTCGCATGAGCGCACCCTGGTCGCCCCGCTCGCCCGCTCGTCGCTGCTCATCGGGCGGGCGCTCAAAGAGATCGCGCCGATCGTCGTGCAGGCCCTGATCATCGTGCTCATCGCGTGGCCCTTCGGCTTCACCATCAACCCTCTCGGCCTGCTCGCAGGTCTCGTGCTGCTGGCCGTCTTCGGCGTCGGACTCGGCTCGCTGTCGTACGCGCTCGCCCTCGGGACCAAAGACCGCGAGTGGCTGTTCTGGGGCGTGCAGCAGTCGCTGATCTTCCCGCTGCTGATCCTATCGGGCATGCTCCTGCCGCTGGACGAGGGGCCGGCATGGATGCGCGTGGTCGCATCGGTCAATCCCGTGAACTGGGTCGTCCAAGCCGAGCGCGCACTGTTCGCCGGCGACTTCGCGGACACCGCGGTCGCATGGGGATGGGTGTCGGCGGGAGTGGTCGCGATCGTCGGGCTTCTCGTCGGCATCCGCGCCATTCGACGCAGCAGCTGAGCATCGCGGTCACATGCGACCGGCACGCGTCGAGGGCCCTCACCGGGCCCTCGACGTTCAGTCGAAGCGCACGCCGTACATCGTCGTGTCGGCGTTCGACTCGAGCAGGTGCATGCCGATGCGCTCGTAGAAGGCGCCGGCGCCGGTGTTGCTCGGGTTCATGCCCAGGTGCAGGCCCGGCACGCCGCGGCGGCGCAGCTCGCCGAACAGCGTCTCGATGAGCTGTCGCCCCAGCCCCAGGCCCTGGGTCTCGGGCAGCAGATCGATGTGCAGATGCGCGGGATACTCGGCGGCATGCTTCTCATTGCCGGGTGCCCGCCGGCTCGCGTACCCGATGATCCCGTCCTGACGGGTCGGCTCGGCCGCGCCCGACAGCGGATACACGCTCACCCGCGACGGCCACCACTCCTCGCGGAACCAGCGTTCGAAGGCATCCGTGTCGTCCGTCGCGACGATGTATCCGATTGTGCGCCCGTCGTCCGACTCCACCACCCACGCAAGGTGCGGATCGCGCACCACGTAGGGCACGGCGAACACGTCGCCCCACAGCCGATCGTCGGTGAACATGCCGGTCGCGTCGCCACCGGCATCCGCCGTCTTCACGCAGATCTCGTACAGCGCGTCCCGGTCGGCGTCACGGTAGGGTCGGATCTTCGGCACGGGGGCTCCTCGAGGGTGCGGCGTCGGCGACGCCGGGCGGACCCGTCCAGCCTAGCGAGACCCAGCCCACCAGCATCCCGGCGACCAGCAGCGCCGCCGCCGCACTCACCAGCGCTCCCCCGATCGTGTCGGTGATCCAGTGCACCGACAGGATCGTGCGCGACAGCGCCATCGCGAGCACCCACAGCGCGCCGAGCACCGCCACCCACACCCGCGGGAAGACCAGCCAGAGCACGACGGCGAGCGTCGCGGCGTTCGCCGTGTGGCCGGAGGGGAACGACCCGAAGTCCGACGCGACGAGCATGTCGTCGGGTCTCGCGCGACCGAAGATCTGCTTGAGCAGCTGTGTGAGGCCGGCACTGGCGATGAACGCCGCCGCCGCGAACACCGCGCTGCGCCAGCGCCGCACCAGCACGAGCGTGGCGATCACGAGCACTGGCACGATGAGAGCCGCGATCCATCCGCCGCCGATCCGGTTCAGCAGGTGCGCCGCCGTCAGCATCCACGGTTCGCGCCACTGCGCCATCGCGTTGTTCCAGAAGACGTCCAGGGCGTTCGTCGCGCCCGCGGGCAGCGTGACGACGAGGATGCCGAGGATCACCGCCGCCGCGAGCAGGGCCGTCCCGGTGGTCAGCATCCCACGTCGCGTCATCGCCCCATTCTGCACGTGACGGCCCGGCTTGGGGGGTCGAGACGCGGATATCCTCGGAGCATGAGTTCCGAAGCGTCCGTCCTGCTCGCCGCATCCGCCGCGGATTTCGCGACCGCCTACCCGATCGAAGAGGGACGTGTCCGCCCGCATCGGGTGCTCGACGGCGACGGGTTCAAGATCCGTCTGCTCACTATGGACGCCGGCGCCGTCATGCGCGAGCACCGGGCACCGGTGCCGATCCTCGTGCAGGTCGCCTCAGGCAGCATCCGATTCCGCGTCGCCGGCGCCGACCACGCGCTCAGCGCCGGCGGGGCGATCCAGGTGCCCGCGGGCGTCCTCCACGAACTCGAGGCCGTGGAGGCCGCCCACGTGCTGCTGGTGCTCTTAGGCTGAACCTGGCCGCTCGGCTGAACCTGGCCGCTCGGCTGAACCTGGCCGCTCGGTCGGTCAGCCCTTCGTCGCGCCTGCCAGCAGCCCGCGCACGAAGAACCGCTGAAGGGCGAAGAACACGATCAGCGGCACGATGATCGAGATGAACGTACCGGCCGACTGCAGGAACCAGCGGTTGCCCCAGGTGCCCGACAGCGAGTTCAGCGCCTGGGTGATCGGCAGAGCCCCCGGCGAGGCGAAGATCGTCGCCACCAGCAGGTCGTTCCACACCCACAGGAACTGGAAGATGCCGAACGATGCGATCGCCGGCATCGCCAGCGGCAGCACGATGCGGAAGAACACCTGACCGTGACCGGCCCCGTCCACGCGGGCGGCCTCGATGATGTCACCGGGCAGCTCCGAGATGAAGTTGTGCAGCATGAACGTCGCCAGCGGCAGGGCGAAGATCGCGTGAGCGATCCACACCCGCGCGAAGCTGTACTCGACGTCGTTCAGCCCGAAGCCGGGGAAGATCTGCACGTCGTTGATCGTGAGGCCGTTCGAGAACAGGCTCAGCAGAGGAACCAATGCCATCTGCAGCGGAACGATCTGCAGCGCGAACACGAACACGAACAGCATGTTGCGACCCTTGAAGTCGATCCATGCGAACGCGTACGCGGCCAGCGAAGCCAGCGTGATCGGGATGATCGTCGCCGGGATCGTGATCGCCAGCGAGTTGATGAACGCCGCGGCGAGCGTGGTCGAGGTGCCACCGGCCGTGAGCGCCTCGATGTAGTTCTCGAACGTGAACTCGGGGTTGACGAAGGCAGTCCACCACCCCGTCGACTGCGTGTCCGCACCGGGGCGGAACGAGGTGACGAACAGTCCGAAGGTGGGGATCGTCCAGAACACGGCGATGATCACCGCCGCGATCGTCGCGCCCCGGGAGGTGAGCTTCTTGCGGGCGATGGCCTCGGTGCGTCTGGTGTCGCGGGCGACCTCGCGCTTGGACCGGGTGTCGGTGACGACTGCTTGTGTGGCGCTCATCAGCGGATCTCCCTCTGCTTGCGCAGCGATTGCGCGTTGTAGATGATCAGCGGCAGCACGAACAGGAAGAGCACCACGGCGAGCGCCGACGAGTGCCCGTAGCTCTGGAAGCGCTGCTGCTGGTTGACCATCTCGAAACCGAGCACGGTGGTGTCGTTGCGGCCGCCGGTCATGACCGCGACGATGTCGTACACCTTCAGTGAGGCGATCGTGATCGTCGTCAGAACGACGATCAGCGACGATCGGATGCCCGGAACCGTGACGTTCCGGAACCGCTGCCAGGCGTTCGCGCCGTCGAGCTCGGCAGCTTCCATCTGCTCAGCGGGAACACCGTTGATCGCGGCGGACAGGATCACCATCGCGAACCCGGTCTGCGTCCAGATGAACACGATGAGCAGCATGAAGGTGTTCACCAGCGGCTGCACCGCGAGCCAGTTGATCGGATCGCCTCCGAAGAAGGTCACGATCGCGTTCAGCAGACCGAGCTGGTCACCCTGCCGGTAGTCGTACATGAACTTCCAGATGATGCCGGCACCGACGAACGAGATCGCGACGGGCATGAACACCAGCACCTTCAGCACCTTCTCGCCGCGGGCGCGGTCGATGAACACGGCGTACGCGAGCCCGATCGCCACCGAGATGGTGGGGGCGAAGAGCGCCCAGATGAGGGTGTTGATCACCGATGCGGTGCCGACGGGGTTCGTGAACACCCAGATGTAGTTCTCGAGGCCCACGAAGTCGGTGCCCGTCTTGTCGTAGAACGACTTCACGAACGTGGCGATGGCCGGGTAGATCAGGCCCATCAGCAGCATGATCGACGCGGGCGTCATGAACAGCATGAGCTGGAACAGGTAGCCGGCACCCTGGCGCGAGCGGTAATCGGCGAAGAACAGCAGGCCGCCGACGAGCAGCGAGATGGCGACGACGTACAGCAGCACGTTCTGGTACGGACGCAGCAGCATGAAGGACAGCAGCGGAATGGCCAAGCATGCCACGAGCCGCATGATGAAGTAACCGCGGCCGGGTCGCGGCGCGTATTCGATGAGTACGAGCAGGATCGCGACCACCGCGCCGAACGCGGCGACGACGATGGGGATCTGCACGAGCGGATGCATCTGCCCCAGCGCCACGAAGAAGCTGTTGAGCGAGAAGCCGATGGTCGTGCGCACCGGGTCTTCGACCGGCGCCGAGAAGATGAGCAGGATGAACAGCGCCGCGATCAGCGCGAATCCGGCGACCACCACGATCCGGGTGATCCGGCGCCCCTTCTCGTCGACGCCGTGAGTGGTCTTCGGCTGATCGGATCGTTCTGTCGTCGCCCGTTGGTCGACAGTCGTCTGCGACATGTGTTGGCCCTTCTGAGTACGGCTCCGGACGCTCGCCCCAGTGCGGCGGCCGGCTCGGGTTGCGGATGCGGGACCGGACTCTCGCCCGATCCCGCATCCGTCAGCAGGTAGCGCTCAGATTAGCGCCGAGTGCTAGTTCTCGTAACCCGCCTGGATGTTCGAGAGCACATCCTCGGTGGGCGTGCCGTCGATCCAGTCGACCATTCCCTTCCAGAACGAGCCCGAACCGACGGTGGCGGGCATCAGGTCGGACGCGTCGAAGCGGAACACCGTCGCGTCGTCCTGCATGATCTCCATGGCCTCCTGCAGGAACTCGCTCGAGGCGAGGCTGGCGTCGGCGTTCTTGTTCGCCGAGATCACACCGCCCAGTTCGACGCGCGCGTCGGCGAACTCGGGGGATGCCATGAACTCGAGCACCTTGACGGTGGCCTCGTCGTCGTTGAACGCCGCGACGAACTCGCCGCCACCCTCGACCTGCAGGGCGCCCTCGTCCATGCCGGGCATGATGAAGGCGTAGACATCACCGTCGGGGGCGACCGTCGGGGTCTCGCCGTCGGCGTTCTCGACGTCGAGGAAGTTCGCCGACAGGAACGACGCCTGGTGCGTCAGTGCGCAGGTGCCGTCGGCGACCGGCCCGGCCACGTCGCCGAACGCGGTCGAGTTGATGCTCCTGACACCGCCGAAGCCTGCGTTGACGTAGTCCTCGTTCAGCAGGATCGAGCCGACCGCGTCGAACGCGTCCTTGATCTCGGGATCGGTGAACTTCACATCGCCGGCCACCCAGGAGTCGTACACCTCAGGGCCGGACTGGCGCAGCACGAGGTCTTCGATCCAGTCGGTTCCGGGCCATCCAGACGCATCACCGGAGGCGAAACCGGCGCACCATGGGGTCTCACCGGTCTTCTCGCGGATCGTGTCGGTGAGGGCGATCATGTCGTCCCACGTCTTCGGCACCTCGACGCCCCATTCGGCGAAGTCCGCGGGCCGGTACCAGATGTATCCCTTCAGGTTCGCCAGCATCGGCGCCGCGTAGAAGGTGTCGTCGAAGGTGCCGTAGCCCTTCCAGTCCTCGGACCAGTTCTCGTCCACGGCCGACTCGACGGATTCGGGCGCGGGCTGCACCTCACCGGTCTCGACGAGCGTCTTCAGCAGGCCCGGCTGCGGGACGATCGCGATGTCGGGAGCGTCGCCACCGGTCACCTTGGTGACGATGTTGCCCTCGAAGCTCTTGTCGCCGGTGTACTCCACCTTGATGCCGGTGTCTTCGGTGAACTTCTCGAACGACTTGTTGAGGTCTTCGGCCTCGGTGCCGGTGATGCCTCCGGAGATGCGGACCGTCTGGCCCTCGGTTCCCCCTCCGCCTTCCGGCGCTGCCTCCGCGCAGCCGGACAGGGCGATCGCCGCTGCACCGACCAGAGCGAGGGGAGCCAGCAGGCGATATCGCTGTGACCTAGCCATGTGTTTTCTCCTCTTCGGGTGGATCCCTGTTCCCCAAAGTGGCAAATTCCGCGAGCATTGAGGAACCGATTCCAGAACAACCTACTTGTCCCGGACGCGCCTGCACAATGCTTGACCAGGACTGTCGGACAACCGTTGTCCACCTGTGATGCATTGTGTGGGAGCGCTCCCAAAGCATATCGTGTGGAACCGGTTACTTGAGAATGAACTTCTCGGATCGACGCAACATCCCGAAGGAGGGGCGATGAGCACGATCGCCGATGTCGCGGCGCGCGCCGGCGTCTCGAAGGCGACGGCGAGTCGCGCGCTCAGCGGCGGCGGCTATGTCGCGGCAGACACGCGCGAGCGCGTGCGCACGGCTGCGCGCGAGCTGTCCTATGTCGCGCACTCCTCCGCCACGAGCCTGGCCACCGGCCGGTCGCTGTCGGTCGGCGTGCTCATGCCAGCTCTGGATCGCTGGTTCTTTGCAGAGCTGCTCAGCGGCATCCAGCAGGAACTGCTCATCTCGGGTCACGATCTGCTGCTCTACGGAACTCAGGAGGGGTCGCAGGAGCGTGCCCATCTCTTTCAGGAGCTGCTCCCCCGCCGCCGACTCGACGGGATCATCGCCGTCGGCATCCAACCCAGCGCTCGCGAACTGGAGCGACTCATGCTCGTGGACTCCCCGCTGGTGTGCGTGGGCGCTTACAGCGCCGGCACCAGCGCCGTGTCGATCGACGACGAGGCCGCCGCGCGGATCGCGACCGAGCACCTCATCGATCTCGGCCACGAGGACGTCGCGTTCCTCGGCGGACGGGCGGATGCTGCCACGCACGCCTACGGCGACGAGCGTCGCCTTGAGGGCTACCGCGCGGCCATGGCGGCGGCGGGGCTGGGGGCGCAGGTGCGGCACGAGGCAGGAGAGGCCACGATGCCCGGTGGGTATGAAGCGGGGGTGCGGATGCTGGGAGACCGCAGGCGGCGACCGACAGCAGTGGTGGCGGTCTGCGACGAGGTGGCGATCGGCGGCATCATCGCCGCACGGCGGATGGGCCTCTCGGTGCCGACGGAGTTGAGCGTCGTCGGCATCGACGATCACGAGCACGCGGTGATGTTCTCGCTGACGACAGTGCGCCAGCAGCCGCAGGAGCAGGGGCGCGCTGCGGTGCAGCTGCTGCGCGAGCGGATGGATGCCCCCGATGCGCCAGCCGTGCAGCGTGTGCTGCCCTCGGAGCTCGTGGTGCGCTCGTCGACGGCCGCTCTGCGCTGATCAGGACACGGCTGATCCGGACATGGCTGATCCGGACACGGCTGACCCGTGCACGCAGAAGGCCCCGGGACGAAT